>NZ_JBHWMB010000014.1:40693-57963 GCF_042730015.1 Streptomyces sp. NPDC059957
GGCCGGGGGTACTACGCAACCTCAATGACCACCCGACGGCCGGAGGCCGGCGCAGCCGGGCGAAGCCCGGGAGGCCGCCTGCGGCCGAGCGGTGCGCGAGCACGGCGTCCAGAAGGAGTCATGGCGGGCGCTGTGTCAAGTGCCGTACTTCGTTGTACGGACCGTATGAGGGGTCCCGGCCGGGGCCGGGGGTACTACGCAACCTCAATGACCACCCGACGGCCGGAGGCCGGCGCAGCCGGGCGAAGCCCGGGAGGCCGCCTGCGGCCGAGCGGTGCGAGCAGGGCGTCGAGAATCAGACGGTGATCGAGCGGTCCGTCGGCTTGACCGGGTACGGGAGGGCGCTGGTGCCGGTCAGGAAGCGGTCCACGCCGCGGGCGGCCGAGCGGCCTTCCGCGATGGCCCAGACGATGAGCGACTGGCCGCGGCCGGCGTCGCCGGCGACGAAGACGCCGTCGACGTTGGTCGCGTAGGAGGCGTCGCGCTCGATGTTGCCGCGGGCGTCCATCGCCAGGCCGAACTGCGCCGTGAGGCCGTTCTCCTGGTCGGTGCCGGTGAAGCCCATCGCCAGGGTGACCAGCTGCGCGGGGAGGACGCGCTCGGTGCCGGGCTTCTGGACGAGCTTGCCGTCCTCGAAGGCGACCTCGACAAGGTGGAGGGCCTTGACGTTGCCGTCCTCGTCGCCCTCGAAGTGGGTGGTGGAGACGGAGTAGATCCGCTCGCCGCCCTCCTCGTGAGCAGAGGTGACCTTGTACAGCATGGGGAACGTCGGCCAGGGCTGGCCGGTGGGCCGGTCCTCGGAGGGACGCGGCATGATCTCCAGCTGCGTGACCGAGGCCGCGCCCTGGCGGTGGGCGGTGCCCACGCAGTCCGCGCCGGTGTCGCCGCCGCCGATGACGACCACGTGCTTGCCCTCGGCCGTGATGGGGGGCGCCATGAAGTCGCCCTCCTGCACCTTGTTCGCGAGGGGGAGGTACTCCATCGCGAAGTGGATGCCGTTCAGGTCACGGCCCGGGACCGGGAGGTCGCGGGAGATCGTCGCGCCCGCCGCGATGACGACCGCGTCGAACCGCTTGCGCAGGTCGGTGGCGGTGATGTCGCGGCCGACCTCGATGCCGGTGCGGAACTTGGTGCCCTCCGCGCGCATCTGCTCGATGCGGCGGTTGATGTGCACCTTCTCCATCTTGAACTCGGGGATGCCGTAGCGCAGCAGCCCGCCGATGCGGTCGGCGCGCTCATACACGACCACGGTGTGGCCGGCCCGGGTCAGCTGCTGGGCCGCGGCGAGACCCGCCGGGCCGGAGCCGATGACCGCGGCGGTCTTGCCCGACAGGCGCTCGGGCGCCTGCGGGGTGACGTCGCCGTTGTCCCACGCCTTGTCGATGATCGAGACTTCGACGTTCTTGATGGTGACGGCCGGCTGGTTGATGCCGAGCACGCACGCCGACTCGCAGGGAGCCGGGCACAGCCGCCCGGTGAACTCCGGGAAGTTGTTCGTCGCGTGCAGACGCTCCGAAGCCGCGGTCCAGTCCTCGCGGTACGCGAAGTCGTTCCACTCGGGGATCAGGTTCCCGAGCGGGCAGCCGTTGTGGCAGAACGGGATGCCGCAGTCCATGCAGCGGCCGGCCTGCTTGCTGATGATCGGCAGCAGCGAGCCCGGAACGTAGACCTCGTTCCAGTCCTTGAGGCGCTCGGCCACAGGACGGGTGCAGGCGGTCTCGCGCGGGGTGGTGAGGAAGCCCTTCGGGTCAGCCATTGGTCGCCGCCTCCATCATCTTCTCCGTGGTCTCGGACTCGGAGAGTCCGGCGAGCTCAGCGGCGTCCTTGGCGGCGAGCACTGCCTTGTACGTGGTCGGGATGATCTTGCTGAAGCGGGCCGCCGAGGCGGTCCAGTCAGCCAGGAGCTTCGCGGCCACGGTCGAGCCGGTCTCCTCCTCGTGGCGGCGCACCACATCGTGCAGCCACTGGGAGTCGGTGTCGGAAAGGGCTTCGAGCGCGCCCGTGTTGCCGACGTTGACGTTGGCCGGGTCCAGGTCGATGACGTACGCGACGCCGCCCGACATGCCCGCCGCGAAGTTGCGGCCCGTCTCGCCGAGGACGACCGCGGTGCCGCCGGTCATGTACTCGCAGCCGTGGTCGCCCACGCCTTCCGAGACGACCAGGGCGCCGGAGTTGCGGACGCAGAAGCGCTCGCCGGTGCGGCCGCGCAGGAACAGCTCGCCGCCGGTGGCGCCGTAGCCGATCGTGTTGCCCGCGATGGTCGAGTACTCGGCCAGGTGGTCGGCGCCGCGGTCGGGACGGACCACGACGCGGCCGCCGGAGAGGCCCTTGCCGACGTAGTCGTTGGCGTCGCCCTCCAGGCGCAGGGTCACACCCTTCGGCAGGAAGGCGCCGAAGGACTGGCCGGCGGAGCCGGTGAAGGTCAGGTCGATGGTGTTGTCGGGCAGGCCCGCGCCACCGAACTTCTTCGTGACCTCGTGGCCGAGCATGGTGCCGACCGTGCGGTTGATGTTGCGGATCGCGACCTGGGCGCGGACCGGCTGCGCGGTCTCGGCCGAGTCGGCGTTCAGCGCGTCCGCGGCGAGGCGGATGAGCTCGTTGTCGAGCGCCTTCTCCAGACCGTGGTCCTGCTCGATCAGGGCGTGGCGGACCGCGCCCTCGGGCAGCTCCGGCACGTAGAAGAGCGGCTCCAGGTCGAGACCCTGCGCCTTCCAGTGCGTGACGGCCTTGCTGGTGTCGAGGAGCTCGGCGTGACCGACGGCCTCCTCGATCGTGCGGAAGCCCAGCTCGGCGAGGAGCTCGCGCACCTCCTCCGCGATGAACTCGAAGAAGTTGACGACGAACTCGGGCTTGCCGGAGAAGCGGTCGCGCAGGACCGGGTTCTGGGTGGCGATGCCCACCGGGCAGGTGTCCAGGTGGCAGACGCGCATCATGACGCAGCCGGAGACGACGAGCGGCGCGGTCGCGAAACCGAACTCCTCGGCGCCGAGCAGCGCGGCGATGATGACGTCGCGGCCGGTCTTGAGCTGGCCGTCCGTCTGGACCACGATGCGGTCGCGCAGCCCGTTGAGCAGCAGGGTCTGCTGGGTCTCGGCGAGGCCGAGCTCCCAGGGACCGCCCGCGTGCTTCAGCGAGGTGAGCGGGGAGGCGCCCGTACCGCCGTCGTGGCCGGAGATGAGGACGACGTCCGCGTGGGCCTTGGAGACACCGGCCGCGACCGTACCCACGCCGACCTCGGAGACCAGCTTCACGTGGATGCGGGCGACCGGGTTGGCGTTCTTGAGGTCGTGGATCAGCTGAGCCAGGTCCTCGATGGAGTAGATGTCGTGGTGCGGCGGCGGGGAGATCAGGCCGACACCCGGGGTGGAGTGCCGGGTCTTGGCGACCCACGGGTAGACCTTGTGGCCGGGCAGCTGGCCGCCCTCGCCGGGCTTGGCACCCTGCGCCATCTTGATCTGGATGTCGTCCGCGTTGACCAGGTACTCGCTCGTGACACCGAAGCGGCCGGAGGCGACCTGCTTGATGGAGGAGCGGCGCGCCGGGTCGTACAGGCGGTCCGGGTCCTCGCCGCCCTCACCGGTGTTGGACTTGGCGCCCAACTGGTTCATGGCGATGGCGAGGGTCTCGTGCGCCTCCTTGGAGATGGAGCCGTACGACATGGCGCCGGTGGAGAAGCGCTTGACGATGTCGGCGACCGACTCGACCTCGTCGATGGAGATCGACGGCCGGTCTTCGGTCTTGAACCCGAACAGGCCGCGGAGCGTCATCAGGCGCTCGGACTGCTCGTTCACCCGGTCCGTGTACTGCTTGAAGATGTCGTACCGGCGGTTGCGCGTGGCGTGCTGCAGGCGGAAGACCGTGTCCGGGTCGAACAGGTGCGGCTCGCCCTCGCGGCGCCACTGGTACTCGCCGCCGATCTCCAGCGCGCGGTGCGTGGCCGCGATGCCGGAGGCCGGGTACGCCTTGGTGTGGCGCGCGGCCACCTCCTTGGCGATGACGTCCAGGCCGGCGCCGCCGATCTTGGTGGCGGTGCCCGCGAAGTACGCCGCGACGAACTCCTCGTTCAGGCCGACGGCCTCGAAGACCTGCGCGCCGCGGTAGGAGGCGACGGTGGAGATGCCCATCTTGGACATGACCTTCAGGACGCCCTTGCCGAGCGCGTAGATCAGGTTCTTGATGGCCTGCTCAGGCTCGAGGCCGGACAGGAAGGTACCGGCGCTCAGGAGGTCCTCGACGGACTCCATGGCGAGGTACGGGTTGACCGCGGCCGCGCCGTAGCCGATGAGGAGCGCGACGTGGTGGACCTCGCGGACGTCGCCGGCCTCGACCAGCAGACCCACCTGGGTGCGCTGCTTGGTGGCGATGAGGTGGTGGTGCACGGCCGAGGTGAGCAGCAGCGACGGGATCGGCGCGTGCTCGGCGTCGGAGTGACGGTCCGAGAGGACGATCAGGTGCGCGCCGTTCTCGATGGCCGCGTCGACCTCGCCGCGGATCTCCTCCAGGCGGGCGGCCAGCGCCGCGCCGCCGCCGGAGACCCGGTACAGGCCCGAGAGGGTGGCGGCCTTCATGCCCGGCATGTCGCCGTCGGCGTTGACGTGGATGAGCTTGGCCAGCTCGTCGTTGTCGATCACCGGGAACGGCAGGGTGACGCTGCGGCAGGAGGCGGCGGTCGGCTCCAGCAGGTTGCCCTGCGGGCCGAGCGAGGACAGCAGCGAGGTGACGAGCTCCTCGCGGATGGCGTCCAGCGGCGGGTTGGTGACCTGCGCGAAGAGCTGGGTGAAGTAGTCGAAGAGCAGCCGGGGGCGCTCGGACAGGGCCGCGATCGGGGAGTCCGTGCCCATGGAGCCGAGCGGCTCGCCGGCGCTGCGGGCCATCGGCGCGAGGATGACGCGGAGCTCTTCCTCGGTGTAGCCGAAGGTCTGCTGGCGACGGGTGACCGAGGCGTGGGTGTGCACGATGTGCTCACGCTCGGGCAGGTCCGTCAGCTCGATCTCGCCCGTCTCCAGCCATTCGGCGTACGGGTGCTCCGCGGCCAGCGCGTCCTTGATCTCGTCGTCTTCGATGATCCGCTTCTGGGCGGTGTCGACGAGGAACATCTTGCCGGGCTGCAGGCGGCCCTTGCGGACGACCTTGGCCGGGTCGATGTCCAGGACGCCGACCTCGGAGGAGAGCACGACGAAGTCGTCGTCGGTGACCCAGTAGCGGCCGGGGCGCAGACCGTTGCGGTCGAGGACCGCGCCGACCTGGGTGCCGTCGGTGAAGGTGACGCAGGCGGGGCCGTCCCACGGCTCCATCTGCGTGGAGTGGTACTTGTAGAACGCGCGGCGGGCCGGCGACATGGAGGTGTGGTTCTCCCACGCCTCCGGGATCATCATCAGCACGCTGTGCGGGAGGGACCGGCCGCCGAGGTGGAGCAGCTCCAGGACCTCGTCGAAGGAGGCCGAGTCGGAGGCGTCCGGGGTGCAGATCGGGAAGATGCGCTCGAGGGCGCCCTCGCCGAAGAGGCCGGAGGCCAGCTGGGACTCGCGGGCCCGCATCCAGTTCCGGTTGCCCTTGACCGTGTTGATCTCGCCGTTGTGCGCGACGAAGCGGTACGGGTGGGCCAGCGGCCACGACGGGAAGGTGTTCGTCGAGAACCGGGAGTGGACCAGGGCGATCGCGGAGGCGAAGCGACGGTCCGAGAGGTCCGGGAAGAAGGGCTCCAGCTGGCCGGTGGTCAGCATGCCCTTGTAGACGATCGTGCGGGCGGAGAGCGACGGGAAGTAGACCCCGGCCTCGCGCTCGGCGCGCTTGCGCAGCACGAAGGCCTTGCGGTCCAGCTCGATCCCGCTCGTCCCGTTGCTCACGAAGAGCTGCGAGAAGGCCGGCATGGTGGCGCGGGCGCCGTTGCCGAGCAGGTCGGGGGTGACCGGAACCTCGCGCCAGCCGAGAACCGTGAGGTTCTCCTCGGCGGCGATGGCCTCGATCTGCTCCACGGCGACGGCCTGTGCGGTGCCGTCGGCGGGGAGGAAGGCGATGCCGACGGCGTACGCGCCGGCCTCGGGGAGGTCGAAACCGGCCACGTCGCGCAGGAACGCGTCCGGGACCTGGGAGAGGATGCCGGCGCCGTCGCCCGAGTCGGGCTCGGATCCGGTGGCGCCTCGGTGCTCGAGGTTCCGCAATACGGTCAGCGCCTGCTCGACCAGCGTGTGGCTGGCCTCGCCGGTGAGGTTGGCCACAAAGCCGACGCCACAGGCGTCGTGCTCGTTGCGCGGGTCGTACATGCCCTGCTGGGCGGGGCGACCGTCCATGGGCGACCAGGCGGTGTTGCTGAGGCCGGTCGCGGAGTGCGTGGATGCGGAACGCATCGGCTCTCCCGTCGTCGTCGTGGCATATGTGCATAGCCGAGGGACGACGTTGGCCCTCTGCGAAATTTCGTGCAGATTACATGATGACGACAATCCCGCGAAGCGGATATGTCGTTCCAGCATGCGGACACTGCACGGAGCAGGCAAGAGGGGACTTTCGCGGGTGTCCTGCAATCGGGACACGGGTCGAAGGTCCCGGGAGAGGGGCGGGCCTCATTGCCCGGCGCCCAGGGTCTGATTGCCCGGCGGACACGGGATCGAAACCGCCGAGTAACTGACTACTTATGTTGCCTACTGCATAGTGTCTCACTCCCTGCACGGTCAGCCTACGGCTCCGCCGATCCAGGTTCCCAGGATGTACGTCACACCCGCGGCCGCGCCACCCAGGACGAGCTGGCGCATTCCGCTGTACCACCAGGACCGGGCCGTGACCCGGGAGACCACCGCGCCGCAGAGGAAGAGCCCCACCAGGGCCGCGAGCACCGCGGGCCACAGGACGGTCACACCGAGCAGGTAGGGCAGCAGCGGGACGAGCGCGCCGAGCGCGAACGATCCGAAGGAGGACACGGCCGCGACCATCGGCGACGGCAGGTCGTCCGGGTCGATCCCGAGCTCCTCGCGGGCGTGGATCTCCAGCGCCTGCTCCGGGTCGCGGGAGAGCTGCATGGCGACCTCTCGGGCCAGCGCCGGCTCGACGCCGCGCGAGACGTAGAGCTCGGCCAGCTCCTCCATCTCGTCGATCGGGTGCTTGCGCAACTGCTGGCGCTCTATGTCCAGTTCGGCGAGCACGAGCTCGCGCTGCGAGGCGACCGAGGTGTACTCCCCCGCCGCCATGGAGAAGGCGCCGGCGGCGAGGCCGGCCAGGCCGGTGACGACGATCACGTGCGGGGCGACGGCGCCGCCGGCCACACCGGTCATCAGCGCGAGGTTGGAGACGAGCCCGTCCATCGCGCCGAAGACCGCCGGGCGCAGCCATCCGCCGTTGACGTCACGGTGGGTGTGGTTGTCGCGGTGGGCGGTGTGAAGCGGTGCTTCGATATCGATGATGGACATACCGGCTATCTCCCCTTTTGTACGAGTGGGTGCACAGAGCTGTGCCATGGACGACGCGCGGACACCCACTCCCCCTGAACTCCTCGAAACTACGCACGATTTTTGCCGCCCGCCAGCAAGGAAGGCCGTACTTACCTGGGGTTTTGGGGATCGGCGACCGGGTGACGGCGGCCCGCAGCGGGTGTTTCGCGACGAGCGACAAACCACATGCCATGGCACAAATCCCCCAAGGGCTCAATATGAGTCCCATCAAGTGGAGAGGCGCGCCATGGAGCTGATTGCATGCAATCCGCAGGTCCTCCTCGAACGGGCCCGGGGCGCTCTTCTCGGACTCGCGGTGGGTGACGCGCTCGGCGCCCCCGCGGAGAACATGAAGCCCTCGGAGATCCGGGCGAAGTGGGGCCGGATCGAGGGCTTCGTCTCGGACGACCCGGCGGGCACGGACGATACGGAGTACGCGATCTTCTCGGGCCTGCTGCTGGCCCGCCACGGGTCGGCGCTTACGGTCGCCCACGTCGAACGGGCGTGGCACCACTGGATCGCGGACCTGGACGAAGGCCCCTTCCGCGGCGCGGGCTTCTCGGAACGCGGCACCCTGGAGAACCTCCGCCGGGGTCTGGCGGCCCCCATCTCCGCCCAGCACCGGCACGCCTGGTCGGACGGTCTGGCCATGCGGGCGGCCCCCTTCGGCGTCTTCGCGGCGGGCCGCCCGGCCGAAGCCGCCCGGCTCGTCGCCATCGACGGCTGCGTCAGCCACGACGGCGAGGGCATCTACGGCGGCCAGGCCGTCGCGGCCGGGGTCGCGGCGGCGATGGCCGGGGGCTCCGCGGCCTCCGTCATCTCGGCGGCCCTCTCCGTCATCCCCTCGGACTCCTGGACGGCCCGCTCCCTGCGCCGGGCCGTGACGGCCGCCCCGCGCGGCGAGCGGGCGGTCCGCTCGGCGGTGGTCATCGGCGGCTACCCCTGGACCGACCTGGCCCCCGAGGCGGTCGGCCTCGCCTTCGGCGCGTTCGCCGCGTGCGGCGGCGACTTCGCCTCCTCCGTCCTCATGGCGGTCAACATGGGCCGCGACGCGGACACCACGGCGGCCGTCGCGGGCGCGCTCGCCGGCGCGGTGTCCGGCGCCCCCGCCATCCCGGCCGCCTGGTCCTCGGCGATCGGCCCGGTCCGCGGAAGCTGCCTCCCCTCGATGCGCGGTTACCACGTCCTGGACATCGCGGACCTCCTCACCCCGGAAACCGAGACCCCCCGATGACCCTGACCCCGACGCCCCCCTCCCCTGCGCCCGCCTCCCTGACGCCCGCACCCCCTACGCCCGCCTCCCTGACGCGCGCACCCCTCCAGCCGGACACCCCACCCCTGGAAGGCCCCACCCTGACCGAGCCACCCCCACAGGACACCACCGCCACCGAGCGGGAGCCTCAGGACGGCACCCGGCCGAACCGGACCCCGGAAGGCCACACCCTCGCCGAGCCTCACCGTCGGCTCGACTCCCCGCCCGGGCCGCCCCTCCCGGGCACTGGTGCACAGTCCGCCGCCGCCGTACGCGGTGCGGCCGCCCCGGAGGTGGCAGGGCTACCGGATCCGGCAGCCGCCCGGGAAGCGCCCGGGGAGCAGGGCGTGCCCATCGCCGGGGAGGGCGTGCACGTGGCCGGGGAGCCGGGCGTGCACGTGGCCGGAGGGCCGGGCGTGCCCATCGCCGGGGAGCAGGGCGTGCACGTGCGCGGGGAGCAGGGCGTGCACGTCGCCGCGGGGCCGGGCGTGCACGTGCGCGGGGAGCAGGGCATGCACGTGCCCGGGGAGCAGGGCGTGCACGTCGCCGCGGGCGGCCGGCCCGAATCGGCCCGGGGCCCGGGTGCGCCGGCGCCCGCGTTCCTTCGCGCCGCCACCGCGGTACGGAGCGACGCCGCCACCGGGCCCGCGGCGCAGTCGGTCACGGCCGCGCCGGTCCGGGGGCCCGGGGGCCTGCCCCCGGTTTCGGGAAGGGGCGGGTACGGGGAGAGTCCCACCGCCCCGCAGCCGCCCGCCGCGGGGTCCGACGCCCCGCCACAGGACACGCAGGCCCGTACCGCCGGTCCGGTGCACACCCCCGGCCGGGGAGCCCGGTACCGCACCCCGCCCCCGAACGGGAGTCCCTCCGGGCAGGACGCCCCGGCGGCCGGCGCCACGAGCGGGGCCGCGCAGCCCCGTACCGCCCCGGCGGAAGCCGCGCGCGGCCCGCTCACCGCCCCAACGGGCACAGCCCCGCCCCGGGCTTGGACCCCCGCCCCCGGCACCACGGCCCCCGCGCAGACCCCTGACACCCCGGCGGAAACCGTGCCCGGCCCGATCACCGCCCCGCGTGGCGCGCAGCCCCGTACGGCCACGGCCACGGCCACAACCACGGCGGCCCCCGAGGCCGCCCCCGCAGGGCCCCGCCGGATCGAAGGGCTGCTCCTCGGGCTCGCCGCCGGCGACGCCGCCGGGTGGCCCGCGGCCCGCCACCGGGCCAGCCGCATGCCCGAGTGGACCCGCCGCCTCACCCGCGAGCTCGACACCTTCGCCGAGCAGAACGCCACCACCACCCTCCCCGTCCCCATCGCCCTCAACCAGCCCCCGGAACCGCTCCGCCTCGGCCCCTCCGACGACGCCGAGTGGGCCGCCTTCGCCGCCGAGTCCGTCCTCACCGCCGCCGGCGTGCTGCTCAGCGACCTCTCCCGGTCCCGCCGCATGCGCGCCGCCATCGACCTGGCCTGGAACGCCCTGGCCAGCGAGGTCGCCGCGGCAGCGGAACGCGCGCCCGAGGTCGAGTCCGCCGTCCTGCCGCTGCGTGCCCGGATCTCCGTCCGCGCCGGCCTCGGCAACCTCGCCGCCGGTCTGCGCCCGCCCGCCACCGGCCACGACAACCCGCACTACTTCGACGACGCCGCCTGCATCCGGGCCTGCGTCCTCGCCGTCGTCCATCCCGGGGATCCCGAGGCCGCCGCGGACCTCGCCGAGTTCGACGCCCGCTACACCCAGGACGGCGACGGGGTCCACGGCGCCCGCGCCATGGCCGCCGCCATCGCCACCGCCCTCGCGAGTACGGGAACCTGCACCGCCTCCGACACCGACGCCGCCGTCGACGCCGCCCTGGCGCAGCTCCCGGAGTCCACCGAGATCGGCCGCAACGCCCGGCACGCGGTGAAACTCGCCCGCGCCGAGACGACCGGCGGAGCCTTCGCCATCGTCCCGCTCCTGGAGCACCAGATCGTCGACCACGTCTACAGCTACGGGATCGCCGCCGCGGAGACCGTCCCCGTGGCCCTCGCCCTCGCCACCGCCGCCCGCGGCCGGGTCGGCGAGGCGGTCCCGGCCGCCGCCTGCCTGTCGCGCGTCGCGGACTCCGCCCCCGCCCTCGCCGGCGCCCTGACCGGCGCGCTCGGCGGCGGCGACTCGCTCCCCGCCGCCTGGCGCGAAGCGTGCCGCACCCTCTCCGGCTGCGCCCTCCCCCGCCTCGCGGGCACCGACCTCGTCGAACTGGCCGCGCTGCTCACCCGTACGGAACTCACCTCACCCAAGCCCCAAGGAAAGCCCCGGACATGACGACCCTGACCCCCGTGGACCCGACCCCCACCCCCCACACCCACACCACCTCCCCCACCCTGGACGACCGGATCACCGGAGCCCTCGTCGGCGCGGCCGTCGCCGACGCGCTGGGCGGCCCGGTGGAGGGCTGGACCCCGGAACAGATCGTGGAGCGGCACGGCGGCCGGGTGCGCGGCATCGTCGGCCCGTGGCACGAGGACTGGCGTACGGCCCGCCCGATCGCGCCGTACCACAAGGGCGACGGCCACGTCACCGACGACACCCTGATGACGCACGCGCTGGTACGGGTCTACGCGGCCGTACGGGACCACCTGGACGCGTACGCGGTCGCCGAGCACATGGTGCCGGACCTGATGACGGTCCCCCGCTGGATCCCGGAACTGGAGGCGGACGCCCTCCCCCTCCAGCGGATCTTCCTCGCCGAGAAGTGGATCGTGACCCGGCTGCACTACGCGCACGCGGACCCGCGGGAGGCGGGCAACGGCAACATCGTCAACTGCGGCGCGGCGATGTACATGGCGCCGGTCGGCCTCGTCAACGCGGGCAATCCGGCCGGGGCGTACGCGGAGGCGCTGGACGTCACGGGCGCGCACCAGTCCTCGTACGGGCGGGAGGCGGCGGGCGTGTTCGCGGCGGCGGTGGCAGCAGCCTGCGTACCGGGTGCGACGGCCGCCGGTGTCGTCGACACCGCCCTCTCCCTGGCCAAGGACGGCACCCGCGCGGCCATCGAGGCGGTGTGCGAAGTCGCCGCCCGCCACCGGGACTTCGAGTCGGCGCTGGCCCCCCTGCGGGCGGCGGTCGCCCCGTACGACTCGGTCGGCCCGGACTACCGCACGCCGTCCCTGGGCGCACGCCGCCCCTCCCGCCTCCATTCCATCGAGGAACTCCCGGTGGCGCTGGGCATGTTGCTCGTCGGCGACGGATGCTACGAGACCTCCGTGCTCGGTGCGGTCAACTACGGCCGGGACTGCGACTCCATCGCGACCATGGCCGGCGCGATCGCGGGCGCCCTGTCGGGCGGGGCGGCGGTCCCGCCCGCCTGGGCGGACCGGGTCGCGGAGGCCAGCCGCCTGGACCTGCGCGAACCGGCCGTTTCGCTGGCCGCGGTGACCCGGGAGGTCTTCGCCCGCGACCGTTCGCGCCGCCGCGCCCACGAAGCCGCCTTCGCAGCCCTGACGGCCCCCCGATGACTCCTGCCTCCGCGACCCCGGCCCGGGGTCCGGCCCCGACGCCGGGCGTCCCGGCCCTGGGCACGCGCGCGGCCCCGGGCACCCACGGAGCCACGGGAGCCGCGACCCGCGGCCCGGCCCGGGCCGGGGGCGAGACTTCCCCCACCCCGCCCCTTCCCGAAACCGGGGGCACGCCCCCGGCCCCCGGACCGCGCCTGCCCGCCCCGGACGGCACGGCGGCCCAACCGCCCGGCTCTGGCCGGCCCGGCTCTGGCCCGGACCCCGACCGCCAGGGCCCGCCCGACTCCGGCCGGCGCGACTCCCGCCCGCCCGACTCCGGTCCGGACGCCGCTCTGCCCGGTCGCGGCGCGGTCCGGCTGACCTGGGTTCAGCCCGAGGACCTGGTCGGGCACGAGTTCCGGCAGGCCGCCGAGGATGGCCGGGCCGAGGCCGCGGAGCCGCTGCTGCGGGTCTGGCTCGCGGCGGGCGGCCACCTCGCGCCCGCCCGGGCGGGCGCTTCGCCCGTCCCGGCGCCACCGGAACTCCGAGCCCTGGCCACCGACCTCCTGACGGCCCTCGCGGTCCTCCCGCACCCCACACCCGACGCGGAACAGGCCCCCTGGGCCGCCCCCGGCACGGACGGCTCCGCAGACCCGGGGTCCAGGGGCTTGCCCCTGGTTTCGGGAAGGGGCGGGGTGGGGGAACCCTCCCCCACCACCGACGGGCTCCACACCCCGGCTCACGGAACCCCGAGCGCACCCGGATCCACCGAAACCGGCTACGGGTCCGCAGATCCAGGCCCCGGCACAAGCGCAAGCACAGGCACAGCCACAGGCACAGCCACAGCCACATGCACAGGCACAGGCACAGCCCCCGGCCCGGCCCCCGCCCACGACCCCGCCCTGCGCCGCAGGCTGGAGGCCGCCTGGCTCGGGCGGGCCGTCGGGTGTGTGCTCGGGAAGCCCGTGGAGAAGCTGCCCCTGCACGGGATCCGGGCCCTGGCCCGGGCCGCCGGGAACTGGCCGCTCGGCGACTGGTTCACCGAGCGCGGGGTACCACCGGAGGTGCTCGCCGCCCACCCCTGGAACCGCCGCTCCGCGCCCACCTCCCTCGCCGAGAACATCGACGGCGCCCCCGAGGACGACGACCTCAACTACCCCCTCCTCGGCCTGCTCCTGCTCCAGCGCCACGGCAAGGGCTTCACCACCGCCGATGTCGGCCGGCTCTGGCTCGACGAGCTCCCGGCCGGCCGGACGTTCACCGCCGAGCGGGTCGCGTACCGCAATCTGCTGCAAGGGCTGGAGCCCCCCGCCACCGCCACCCACCACAACCCCTTCCGCGAATGGATCGGCGCCCTGATCCGCGCCGACGTCCACGGCTGGACCAACCCGGGCGCCCCGGCCGCCGCCGCGGCCCAGGCCCACCGGGACGCCGCCCTCACCCACACCGGCAACGGCGTGCACGCCGCCACGTTCGTGGCCGCCGCCACCGCCACCGCGGCCACCGGGCGGGCCGACGTGCACACCGCGCTGCGGGCCGGCCTGGCCGTCGTACCGCCCCGTTCCCGCCTCGCCGAGGCCGTCCGCTTCGGGATCCGGGCGGCATCGGACGCGCGGAGCACCGCCGCCGGCTTCGATACCGTCGTGGACCTGCTCCACGCCCGCTACGGCCACTACCACTGGGTCCACGCCGTCCCCAACACCGCCGTGATCGCCGCCGCCCTCACCCACGCCGACGGGGATTTCACCCACTCCGTGTGCCGCGCCGTCTCCGGCGGCTGGGACACCGACTCCAACGGCGCCACCGCGGGCGCCCTCGCCGGACTGGTCGCCGGTTCCCCCGACGCCATCCCGCACCGCTGGACCGCCCCGCTGAAGAACCGCCTCGCCACCAGCGTCCCCGGCTTCGACGGCATCGGCTTCGACACCCTCGCCCACCTCACCGCACAGGAGGCAGCCCGCTCATGACGGCCATCGCCGTGCTCGGCAGTACCAACATGGACCTCGTCGCCTACGTCGCCAAGGCTCCCCGCCTCGGGGAGACCGTCACCGGCCGCTCCTTCCGCACCGTCCCCGGCGGCAAGGGTGCCAACCAGGCCGTCGCCGCCGCCCGTTCGGGCGGGGAGGTGGTGATGATCGGCGCCGTCGGGGCCGACGAGTTCGGCGTACGGCTGCGCTCCGCGCTCACCGGAGCCGGGGTCGGGACGGCGGCCCTGCGCACCGTCGAGGGCGCCAGCGGCACCGCGCACATCACCGTGGACGACGAGGGCGGCAACAGCATCATCGTCATCCCCGGCGCCAACGCCCGCGTCACCTCCCTGGAACCGGGCGACGCCGCCCGCATCGGCTCCGCCGACTCCTTGCTCCTCCAGCTCGAACTGCCCCTGGAGGCCGTGCTCGCGGGCGCGCTGACCGCCCGCGCCCACGGCGTCCGGACCATCCTCACCCCGGCCCCCACCCAGCCCCTGCCGGCCGAACTCCTCGCCGCCACCGACCTGTTGGTCCCCAACGAGCACGAGGCCGCCGCCCTCACCGGACTCACCGACGTCCACCTGGCCGCGGCGGCCCTGCTCCAGGACGTGCCGGAGGTGGTCGTCACCCTCGGCGCGGCCGGGGTGCTGTACGCCGCCCGCGGCCGCGAGCCGCTCACCGTGCCCGCGCCACGCGTGCGGGCCGTGGACACCACCGCCGCCGGAGACACCTTCGTCGGCGCGCTCGCCGTGGCCCTGGGCGAGGGCCGGCCGATGCCCGAGGCCCTGCGGTGGGCTTCGGCGGCCGCCGCGCTGTCCGTGCAGCTCCCGGGCGCCCAGGACTCGATGCCCACCCGCGCCCAGACCGACGCCTTCGCCCTGTCCGGGCCCGAACCCGCCCCCGCCGCCGGGCTCGCCCCCCGGCCCGATGCCCCGCCCGGACCCGGCACCGGCGCCCCCCGGCCCGACGACGGCTCGGGAGCGGCCTCGTGAACACCACCGACCGGGACACCGCCGCCGCCCCGCCCCTGCGCGGGCTCCGCGTCCTCGACCTCGCCACCCTCTTCGCCGGTCCCCTCGCCGCCACCCTCCTCGGCGACTTCGGCGCCGAGGTCGTCAAGGTCGAGCACCCGACCCGCCCCGACCCCTCGCGCGGCCACGGCCCCGCCAAGGACGGCATCGGCCTCTGGTGGAAGCTGCTCGGCCGCAACAAGCGGACGATGACCCTCGACCTGTCCACGCCCGGTGGCCGCGACACCCTGCTGCGCCTGGTCGCCACGGCCGACGTGGTGATCGAGAACTTCCGCCCCGGAACCCTGGAGCGCTGGGGTCTGGGCTGGCCCGAGCTGTCCGCCGCGAACCCGCGGCTGATCCTGACCCGCGTGACGGCCTTCGGCCAGGAGGGCCCGTACGCCCACCGCCCCGGCTTCGGCACCCTCGCGGAGGCGATGAGCGGTTTCGCGGCGATCACCGGGGAGCCGGAGGGTCCGCCGACCCTGCCGCCGTTCGGGCTCGCGGACTCGATCGCCGCGCTGACCACCGCGTACGCCGTGATGGCGGCGCTCGCCGGGCGCGACCGCACCGGGCACGGGCAGGTGGTGGACCTCGCGATCATCGAGCCGATCCTGACCGTCCTCGGGCCGCACCCGCTCTGGTACGACCAGCTCGGCTACGTCCAGCCGCGCACCGGCAACCGTTCCACCAACAACGCGCCCCGCAACACCTACCGCAGCCTGGACGGCCGCTGGCTGGCGGTCTCCACCTCGGCCCAGTCCATCGCCGAGCGCGTGATGCGGCTCGTGGGACGGCCCGAGCTGATCTCCGAGCCATGGTTCGCGACGGGCTCCGGCCGGGCCGGCCACGCGGACGTGCTCGACGAGGCGGTCGGCGGCTGGATCGCCCGGCACAAGGCGGACGAGGTGACGGCCGCCTTCGAGGAGGCCGAGGCCGCGGTCGCGCTGGTCTACGACGTACGGGACGTCATGGACGATCCGCAGTACGCGGCCCTCGACACGATCACCGAGGTCGAGGACCCGGAACTGGGCCCGATCCGCATGCAGAACGTCCTCTTCCGGCTCTCGGACACCCCGGGCTCGATCCGCTGGGCGGGCCGCCCGCACGGGGCCGACACCGATGCCGTCCTCGCCGAGATCGGCCTCTCCCCGGCCGAGATCGCCGCTCTCCGCACGGAGGGAGTCCTGTGATCCTGACCTGGCTCTACGTACCCGGCGACCGACCGGAGGTGGTGTCCAAGGCCCTGCACGCCGGGGCCGACGCCGTCATCGTGGACCTGGAGGACGCCGTATCGGCCTCCCGCAAGGAGTACGCCCGCCGCGCCACCGCCGAACTGCTCGGCGGCGGGCACCCGGTACCGGTCCACGTCCGCGTCAACGCCCTGGACTCCCCCTGGGGCGGCGCCGACCTCAGCGCACTCGGCGGGCTCCAGGGCCTCGCCGGACTGCGCCTGCCCAAGATCTCCTCGCCGGAGCAGATCGTCGCCACCGCCGACCGCACCCCCGGGGTGGCCCTGTACGCCCTGCTGGAATCGGCGATCGGCGTGGAACGGGCCTACGAGATCGCCCGCGCGCACCCCGCCCTGCGCGGGCTGTCCCTGGGCGAGGCGGACCTGCGGGCCGACCTGGGCGTCACCGCGGAGTCGGGCCTGGACTGGCCGCGCTCCCGGGTGGTGGTCGCGGCCCGCGCGGCCGGGCTGGCGCCGCCGGCCCAGTCGGTGTTCCCCGACATCCGGGACCTGGAGGCGCTTGCGGCCTCCTGCGCCCGGGGCCGGGCCCTCGGCTTCCTGGGGCGCGCGGCGATCCACCCGCGCCAGCTCCCGGTGATCGAGCGGGCCTACCTGCCCGGCCCGGCGGAGGTCAGCGCCGCCGAGGAGATCGTGGCCGCGGCCCGCCGCACCCCGGGCGCGGTGGCCCTCCCGGACGGCCGCTTCGTCGACCCGGCGATGCTGGCGGGCGCGGAACGGATCGTGGCCCTCTCCCGCCGCGACGCGCCGGTCCTCTCCTGAGCCGCGGACGCGCGGCCCGCGCCGGGGAACCGTACGTGCGCCCGCCACCCGGCGGACGTGCCGTGGAACGCGAAACGGGAGGGGGGGGCGGGGGGGGGGTTCGGGGGCCCCCCCCCGCGAGCGGCGCCGCACCCGGGGGACAA
>NZ_JBHWMB010000014.1:57973-116784 GCF_042730015.1 Streptomyces sp. NPDC059957
GTTCGACCGTTGCTCCGGTCAGAGCTTCTTGGCCCCGGGGGCCTCGGCCTTGCCGTCGGCTCCGCCCTCGGCGTCGGCCGTGACGTCGTCGCCGCCCTCTGCGGCGACGTCGCCCGCGGGCTTGTCCTCGGTCTTGGCGGCGGCCTTGTCCGCGGACTTGGCCACGTCGGCTTCGCCGTCCCCGGCCGGGGTGTCCCCGTCCTTGGCGCCGGCCACGGCGTCAGCGTCGGTGTCCGGCTCGACGACCTCTTCGCGGCCCGGCCGCAGCTTGGCCGACAGCACCAGGTAGACCACGGCGAGCACGAAGACGACGATCGAGGTCCAGACGTTGAGCCGCAGGCCGAGGATGTGGTGGGCCTCGTCGACCCGCATGTACTCGATCCAGCCGCGTCCCACGCAGTAGGCGGCGACGTAGAGCGCGAACGCCCGCCCGTGGCCGAGCTTGAAGCGGCGGTCGGCCCAGATCACCAGCAGGGCGACACCGACGCACCAGAGGGACTCGTAGAGGAAGGTCGGGTGGTAGGTCCCGGCGACCCGGTTCGGGCCGTCGCTGATCTCCACCGCCCACGGCAGATCGGTGGCGCGGCCGTACAGTTCCTGGTTGAACCAGTTGCCCCAGCGTCCGCAGGCCTGGGCCAGCGCGATGCCGGGGGCCAGGGCGTCGGCCCAGGCCGGCAGCGGGATGCCCCGCCGGCGACAGCCGATCCAGGCACCGACGGCGCCCAGCGCGATGGCGCCCCAGATGCCGAGGCCGCCCTCCCAGATCTTGAAGGCGTCGACCCACTCGCGGCCCTCGCCGAAGTAGAGCTGGTAGTCGGTGATCACGTGGTAGAGGCGACCGCCGACCAGGCCGAACGGCACCGCCCACACGGCGATGTCCGCGACCGTGCCCGGCTTACCGCCGCGCGCGATCCAGCGCTTGTTGCCGAGCCAGACGGCGACGAAGACGCCGATGATGATGCAGAACGCGTAGCCGCGCAGCGGGATCGGCCCGAGATGGAGCACGCCCGTCGACGGACTGGGAATGAAGGCAAGGTTCATGGCAAGAGCCGACGCTACCTTGCCGGACGGTGGGGACCGCAACCCGCCCGGCAAGCTGCTCCCGAATCGAGACTGGCGTCAGTGCCCCATCGGCATGCCCGCGTGGTCCGGGGAGGCGTCGGCGGAGCCCGACCCGGCCGTGCCCGACCGGCCCGCCGAGCGCGCGGCCGGGGACGAGGAGGCACCCGAGGGGGCGCCCGAGCGGCCGGAGGAGGCCTTCGCCGAGCCCGACGCGGACGGCGACGCGGACCCCGGCTTGGATCCGGATCCGGACTTGGAGTTGGACTTGGCCGGGGAGCCGGATGCCGACGGGGACGGGGAGCCCTTCGCCGCGCCCGGGCCGCCCTTGCCGGCGGCCTCCACCTTCTCCTTCAGCTTCTGCGGGGTCAGCGGGTTGGCCTGGTCCCCGAAGATGTCCTTGCCGTCGAGCAGCACGGTCGGGGTCCCGCGGAACTCGCCCGCACGGAAGGCCTCCTGCGATTTGTTCACCCAGCTGTCGTGCGTCCCGTCCTCGACGCACGTGCGGAACGCGGCGGTGTCCAGTCCGTCGACCTTCCCGGCCAGCTCCAGCAGCTTGGCGTTGGCGCCGAAGGCGTCGTTGGTCTCCTCGGGCTGGTTGTCGAAGAGCAGGTCGTGGTACGGGGCGAACTTCCCGGAGTCCTGTGCGCAGGCGGCCGCGTTGGCGCTCTTGAGCGAGCCGGTGCCGCCCATGTTCCCGTCGATCAGGGTGACGAGGTGGTACTCGACCTTGAGGAGGCCCTTGGCCTCGAGCTCGTGGATGGTGTCCCGGTAGTTGGTCTCGAAGGCCTTGCAGGCCGGGCAGCGGAAGTCCTCCCACACGGTCAGCGTGGAGGGGGCAGCGTCCTTGCCGGTCTGGATGGCGAGCGCGTCCTTGCCCGTGGCCCCGGACGGGGCGACGAGCGGGCCGCCCTTGGCGGAGGATCCGCCCTTGCCCGTGTTCGCCGCGATCAGGCCGACGACGGCCGCCAGCCCGAGTACGCCGACCACCGCCGCCGACACGACGAGGGTGCGCCGGCGCTTGTCCCTCGCCTTCTGCTTCTCGCGCTCCACCTGGAGTCGCTCGCGGGCCGATCGTTTCGTCGCATCGCGGTTCGCACCGTCGTTCATGTCGCTCACGTTCGGCCAAACGAAGCAGGGAGGCACTCTCGTGCCTCCCTGCCCCTACTTCCACCCGATCGGGCTACAGAACCCGCTCAGGGGTCCGGCTGCCGTATCGAACGCGCCGCCCGTCAGCTCCGGCGCACGCCCTCGGCGAGCTCGCCCGCCAGTGCCTTGACGGCGGCCAGCCCGGCGGGCAGGTCCGGCGCGTCGAGCAGCAGCTTCACGAAGGCGGAGCCGACGATCACGCCGTCGGCGAAGCCGGCGACCTCCTTGGCCTGGGCGGCGTTGGAGACGCCCAGTCCCACGCAGACCGGCAGGTCGCTGGTGGCGCGGGTACGGCGCACCAGGTCGGCGGCCTGGTTGCCGACGGACTCCCGGGTGCCGGTGACGCCCAT
The DNA here is from genome assembly GCF_042730015.1 of Streptomyces sp. NPDC059957. Taxonomy (NCBI): domain Bacteria; kingdom Bacillati; phylum Actinomycetota; class Actinomycetes; order Kitasatosporales; family Streptomycetaceae; genus Streptomyces; species Streptomyces sp. NPDC059957. The sequence goes on from NZ_JBHWMB010000014.1 coordinate 60,532, forward strand.
GAGCGAAGCGGCGTAGACGAAGCCCGAACCGGCCGCCGTGATGGTGGCGAGGCGCTCGTCCTTGCTGCTGGGGGCCACGACGAAGACGGTCGCCAGACCGTGCTTGGCCGCGTGCTCGCGCCACAGCGCGGACTCCTGGACCGGCAGGTCGGGCAGGATGCAGCCCGCGCCGCCGGCCTCGGCGAGCTCGGCGGTGAACCGCTCGACGCCGTAGCGGTCGATGGGGTTCCAGTACGTCATGACCAGGATCGGGGCGCCGGTCGCCTCGTACGCCTCGCGGACGGTCCGCAGCGTGTCGGCGATCTTGACGCCGCCGCGCAGGGCGATGTCGTCGGCGGTCTGGATGATCGCGCCGTCCAGGACCGGGTCGCTGTGCGGGAGGCCGATCTCGACCACGTCCGCGCCGCCGGCGATGACGGCCTTGACGGCCTCGATGGCGCCGTCGACGGTCGGGAAGCCGGCCGGGAGGTAGGCGACGAGGGCCGCGCGGTCCTCGGACTTCGCCTTCGCGAGGGTCGCCGACAGGAGTTCGATGGTGCCGCTCACTTGGTCTCCCCCTCGGAGGCGTCTGCGTCGTACAGGTCGAAGTAGCGGGCGGCGGTGTCCATGTCCTTGTCGCCGCGGCCGGACAGGTTGACGACGAGCAGACCGTCCTTGCCCAGCTCCTTGCCCAGGTCCAGGGCGCCCGCGAGGGCGTGCGCCGACTCGATGGCCGGGATGATGCCCTCGGTGCGCGAGAGCAGCCGCAGGGCCTGCATCGCCTGGTCGTCGGTGACCGCGCGGTACTCGGCGCGGCCCGCGTCCTTGAGGTAGGAGTGCTCGGGGCCGATGCCCGGGTAGTCCAGACCGGCCGAGATGGAGTACGGCTCGGTGATCTGGCCCTCCTCGTCCTGCAGGACGTAGGAGCGCGATCCGTGCAGGATGCCGGGCTCGCCCGCGGTCAGGGTGGCCGCGTGCTCACCGGTTTCCACGCCGTGTCCGGCGGGCTCGAAGCCGACCAGGCGGACGTCGGCGTCCGGGATGAAGGCGTGGAAGAGGCCGATGGCGTTGGAACCGCCGCCGACGCACGCCGCGACGGCGTCGGGCAGCCGTCCGGCGCGCTCCAGGATCTGGCGGCGGGCCTCGACACCGATGACCCGGTGGAAGTCGCGGACCATGGCGGGGAAGGGGTGGGGACCCGCGACCGTGCCGAAGAGGTAGTGGGTGCGGTCCACGTTGGCGACCCAGTCGCGGAACGCCTCGTTGATGGCGTCCTTCAGGGTCCGGGAGCCGGACTTCACCGCGATGACCTCGGCGCCCAGCATGCGCATCCGGGCCACGTTCAGGGCTTGGCGCTGGGTGTCGATCTCACCCATGTAGATGGTGCACTCGAGACCGAACAGGGCGCAGGCGGTGGCGGTGGCCACGCCGTGCTGGCCGGCGCCGGTCTCGGCGATGACGCGGGTCTTGCCCATGCGCTTGGTGAGCAGCGCCTGGCCCAGCACGTTGTTGATCTTGTGCGAGCCGGTGTGGTTCAGGTCCTCGCGCTTGAGGAAGATCCGCGCGCCGCCGGCGTGCTCGGCGAACCGGGGCACCTCGGTGAGGGAGCTGGGGCGGCCGGTGTAGTTGACCATCAGGTCGTCGAGCTCGGCCGCGAAGGCCGGGTCGCCCTTGGCCTTCTCGTACTCGACGGCGACCTCGTCCACGGCGGCGACGAGCGCCTCCGGGATGAACTTGCCGCCGAAGTCGCCGAAGTAGCCCTCGGCGTTGGGGATGTGACCCTCGGGGTCCGGGATGAAGAAACTGCTGGCGCTGGACATGCCCAGGTACTCCTACGGATGCGACGCGGATGTCTTCACCGTATTGCGCCGTCCGCCCGAGATGCGCACACCCCGCTGGGGCATGGGCGCACGACGGTGCGGAGCGGCCCGTCCCGGAGCCGGCGGCTCGGGGGACGGACCGTGAGGGGACGCCGACGGACACGGGTGTACGACGTACACCGTCCGGCGGGCCTCGTTACGACGCGACTGGGGGTCGCCATCGCATGCCGTTGACCTGACCGGGCTCGGAGCCGATCACGTACCGGACCCGCCGCCCGCGCACGCGCCGGGCCGGGGCGCGGCAGCCGCGAGGGCGGCAGCCGCGCGCCAGGGGCGCGTGCGCCGTCGGCACACCGGCCAGGCCGGAGCCCGGTCGGGTGCGGACGGAGGGGCGGTTTCGGGCCATGGGTGCGGGTCAGCTCCGCCCGTGGCGCAGGGCGGGGTGGGCGCCGGCGGCGACGAGGTCGGCCACGGCCGACTTCGGGTCGCGGCCGGTCACCAGGGACTCCCCGACGAGGACGGCGTCGGCGCCCTCGTTCGCATAGGCGATCAGGTCGTGCGGCCCGCGGATGCCGGACTCGGCAACCTTGACGATGTGGGCCGGGATCTCTCCGACGACGCGCTCGAAGGTGGAGCGGTCGACCTTGAGGTCCTTGAGGTTGCGGGCGTTGACGCCGATGATCTTGGCGCCGGCGGCGACCGCGCGCTCCACTTCCTCCTCGTCGTGGACCTCGACGAGCGGGGTGAGACCGATGGACTCGGCCCGCTCGATGAGGGAGACGAGGGCCTCCTGCTCCAGGGCCGCGACGATCAGCAGCACGAGGTCGGCGCCGTAGGCGCGGGCCTCCCACAGCTGGTACGCCGTGACGATGAAGTCCTTGCGCAGGATCGGGATGTCCACGCGGGCGCGGACGGCCTCCAGGTCGGCCAGCGAGCCACCGAAACGACGCTGCTCGGTGAGGACGGAAATGACCGCCGCACCGCCCGCTTCGTAGTCGGCGGCGAGCCCGGCCGGATCGGCGATGGCTGCCAGCGCACCCTTGGAGGGGCTGGAGCGCTTGACCTCGCAGATCACCTTGACGCTGTCGCCGCGCAGGGCAGCGACGCCGTCCTTGGCCTGGGGCGCCTTGGCGGCACGCTCCTTGAGCTCGTCGAGGCTGACGCGCGCCTGCCGTTCGGCAAGGTCTTCGCGGACCCCTTCGATGATCTCGTCGAGCACACTCACGCGAGCGGCCCCCTTCCGGGTCGATGACGGTCGGCCGCCTTGCAGACACGTACAACTGCAAGGTCAGCAGTTCAAATGGTATCCGCAGGACGCCTTGCCCTCCGCACGCGGTTGACGGCGTCCCATTAAATGGACATCTGGAATCTTTACTTCAGCTATACCTCAGGGCGCCAGGAAAGAGCCCACGGGCAGGTTCCGGACAACGGAGAAGGTCAGGGCCACCGCGCCCATCCCCCACCAGTACAACGGCCGTACGACGAGCCTCCGGGCCGGTACCCCCCGATAGGCGCGAACCAGCCACAGGATCATGAAGCCGGCGAAGAAGAAGTAGCCGGCGACCGCCAGGGCATTTGCCCCGAATGCTGTCACGAGATCGCCATGGGCGAACGCGTGCGCGCTGCGCAGCCCTCCGCAACCCGGGCACAGGACCCCGGTCAGCCGGAACAGCGGGCAGGCCGGGTAGTGGCCTGGTTCGTTGGGGTCCACGGTCCCCACGTACGCGAGGGCCGCGGCGGCCGCGGCCAGCGTGAGCGCCGGACGCACCAGCCGGCCGGCCCGGGTCGCGGGCGCGGGAGGCGGTGCGAGGTCGGTCGTTCCTGGGGAGGCGTCCACCCGCTGATTCTCTCCGCTCATGACAAAAGGCGCAGCCCGACAGGGCCGCGCCTTTCGAAAACCCGCGTACCGGGTACCGCCCGGTCAGACCTTGGCGGCGAGGCGGTTCGCGGCGATGACCTCGGAGAGGTCCTGGTGCGCGGCCTTCGGCGCGCCCATGCCCGCGGCCTTCATCGCCGCGCCCACGACACCGCCGAGGACGACGACGACGAGGCCCGCGTAGAAGCCCAGCGGGTTCGCCAGCACCATGAAGGCGCCGGAGATGCAGAAACCGATGACCGCGATGATGACACCGGTCCAGGCGGCCGGGGTGTGTCCGTGGCTAGTGCCCGCCATGAGTTGCTCCTCGTACTCGGGTGTGCTCCGTCGCACGCCGCACGTGCTGTGTCGACGGGCTGTGTTGAACGCTCGATGGTCATTGTCCCGTACCAGGCGGCGACCTCGTTCACGGGGTCGGCTCCGGGTTCAGGGGGTGGGGTACGGGGTCAGCGGTCCGAGTCCGGGCCGGTGGGGTCCTCGCCCCGGTCCAGAGCCTTCCACAAGTCCTCCGGCCGGTCCGGGTCCACCACGGCCGCCTTGCGGGGGCGCGGGCTGCCGTCGCGCTCGTAGCGGCCGCCCATCGTGGGCCAGGTGCTCCCGAAGCGCAGCGCGAGCAGTCCGGCCAGCAGGATCAGCGCCCCGCCGACGGCCGTCACGTAGGGCCATGCCGTTTGGGTCAGGCCGGCCACGTGGGCCGCGGTGTCCGCCGTCGTACGGGCCGCCTGCGCGTCCAGTGCGCGCCGGCCGTCCGCGTTGGCCAGGGCGGCGGCGCCCGCGCCCAGGCCGCTCAGCGCGAGCAGCGCCGAGACCAGCAGCCGGCTCCTGCCGCGGACGGCGAAGACGGCGACCAGGGCGGCGAGCCCGACGATGGCCAGGGCGGCGGGCAGGCCGGTGACGGCCCGCCCGTCGGCGGTCACCGGCAGCGAGCCGCCGCCGATGGCGGCGACGCCCCGGGCCCAGACGCGGCCGGAGGCGAGCAGGACGACGGTGGCGCCGAGCGCGCCGAGCAGCAGGGCGGCGGCCACGCTGCGGCGGCCGCCGCGGCCCGAGGGGGCCTCGGGCTCGGCGGCGGCATCGGCGTGTTCGTTTCGGGGCGGGGGTACGGCACTCACGCACCCCACTATCCCCTACGGGCTCAGGCGCCGTGGAGGCGGTTGGCCGCTGCCACCGCGCGCAGCACCGCGGCCGCCTTGTTGCGGCACTCGGCGTCCTCCAGCTCGGGCACCGAGTCGGCGACGACCCCGGCGCCGGCCTGGACGTACGCCTTCCCGTCGCGCAGCAGCGCGGTGCGGATGGCGATGGCGGTGTCGGAGTCCCCGGCGAAGTCGAGGTAGCCGACGCAGCCGCCGTAGAGCCCGCGGCGGGTGGGCTCCAGCTCCTCGATGATCTGCATGGCGCGCGGCTTGGGCGCGCCGGACAGGGTGCCGGCCGGGAAGCAGGCCGTGAGCACGTCGAAGGCGGTCTTCCCCTCGGCGACGCGCCCGGTGACGGTGGAGACGATGTGCATGACGTGCGAGTACCGCTCGATGCTCATGAAGTCGACGACCTCCACCGATCCCGGCTCGCAGACCCGGCCGAGGTCGTTGCGGCCGAGGTCGACGAGCATGAGGTGCTCGGCGCGCTCCTTGGGGTCGGCCAGCAGCTCGTCGGCGAGCTCGTTGTCCTGCTGCGGGGTGGCGCCCCGGTGCCGGGTGCCGGCGATGGGGTGGACCATGGCCCGCCCGTCCTCGACCTTGACCAGCGCCTCGGGGCTGGACCCGACGACGTCGAAGCCGTTCTCGAAGCGGAAGAGGTACATGTACGGGGAGGGGTTGGTGGCCCGCAGGACCCGGTACACGTCGAGCGCGGAGGCGCTGCACGGGGTCTCGAACCGCTGCGAGGGCACCACCTGGAACGCCTCGCCGGCCCTGATCCGCTCCTTCACGTCCTCCACGGCCGCCTGGTACTTCTCGCCGCCCCAGAGGGCCGAGTACTCCGGGAGTTCGGAGTCGGGCAGCGGCATCGGCGCGTACGGGGCGGGCCGCGCGAGGTCGGCCTCCATGGCGTCGAGGCGGGAGACCGCGTCCGCGTACGCCTCGTCCACGCCCGCGGCGAGGTCGTTGTGGTTGATGGCGTTGGCGATGAGCTGGACGGTGCCGTCCCAGTGGTCCAGGACCGCCAGGTCGGAGGTGAGCAGCATGGTCAGCTCGGGCAGCTGCAGGTCGTCCTCGGTGTGCTCGCCGATGCGCTCGAGGCGGCGCACGATGTCGTAGCCGAGGTAGCCGACCATGCCGCCGGTGAAGGGCGGCATGCCGGAGGCCAGGTCCCGGGGGGTGTGCAGGGCCTCCACGGTCTGCCGCAGGGCCTCCAGGGGGTCGCCGGAGGTCGGGACGCCGACGGGCGGGGTGCCGATCCAGTGGGCCTGGCCGCCCCGGACGGTGAGGGTGGAGGCGCTGCGGACGCCGACGAAGGAGTAGCGCGACCAGGAGCGGCCGTTCTCGGCGGACTCCAGGAGGAACGTCCCGGGGCGTTCGGCGGCCAGCTTGCGGTAGAGCCCGACGGGCGTGTCACCGTCCGCCAGCAGCTTGCGGCTGACGGGGATGACGCGGCGGTCGGCCGCGAGCTTGCGGAACGTCTCAAGATCCATGGCGTGGGACCTTACCTATGATCGGCTTCGGCTATTCGGCTTCGGCGGTGGGGCCGGAGGGACCGGCCAGGGGCAGGACGTCGGCATCGAAACACGTCCGGGCACCGGTGTGGCAGGCCGCCCCGACCTGGTCCACCTTGACCAGCACGGTGTCGGCGTCGCAGTCGAGAGCGACGGACTTCACGTGCTGGAAGTGGCCGGACGTGTCCCCCTTCACCCAGTACTCCTGACGGCTGCGCGACCAGTACGTGCAGCGGCCGGTGGTCAGGGTGCGGTGCAGGGCCTCGTCGTCCATCCAGCCGAGCATGAGCACCTCACCGGTGTCGTACTGCTGGGCGATGGCCGGGACCAGACCGTCCGCGGAGCGCTTGAGGCGGGCGGCGATGGCGGGATCGAGGGAGGACGTACTCATGGGGCCATTGTGCCGGGCCGGGGGGACGATCATGGATCCCTGTCCGCCTGATGGGCAGGCACCGGGCGGGTTCCGGCCGTAGGCTGGCCCGCATGTCTACCCATGCGAAGCGTGAACGACTGCTGCTGGCCGACCTGTTGGAGTCGGCCGGACCGGAAGCGCCGACGCTGTGCGACGGCTGGCGGACGCGGGAGCTCGCCGCGCACGTGGTGGTCCGGGAGCGTCGCCCGGACGCGGCGGGCGGACTGCTGCTGAACGCGCTGAAGGCCCGCCTGGACAAGGCGATGGAGGAGTACGGGGCCAAGCCGTACGAGGAACTCATCCAGTTGATCCGGACCGGCCCGCCGAAGATGTCCCTCTACGCGCTGAAGCAGATCGACGAGCTGGCGAACGCGGTGGAGTTCTACGTCCACTCCGAGGACGTCCGCCGCGCCCAGCCGGACTGGTCCCCGCGCCCCCTGGATCCGGTCTTCTCCGACTCCCTCTGGTTCCGCCTGGAGAAGCTGGCCCGCCTGACGGGCCGCCGCTCCCCGGTGGGCCTGGTCCTGCGCCGCCCGAACGGCCAGACGGCGGTGGCCCACAAGGGCGCGCCGGTGGTGACGGTGACCGGCGAGCCGGGAGAGCTGACCCTGTTCTGCTTCGGCCGCCAGGACGCTGCCGCGGTGGAACTGGACGGCCCGAAGGAAGCCATCGCGAAGCTCACGATGGCGCAGCTGGGCATGTAGCCCGGCCCCGCACCTTTTCGACGCGCCCCTCGCACCGCTGCGCGGGCTTCGCGTCGCTGCGCCGGACTCCGTCCGGCGGGGGCCGGGCGGGGTGCTCGCCACCGCCGTATCGGCGCGGGGCCCGGTGGGCGGGTGCGGCTGGGTCGGCCCTGCGGGGCGGAGTCCCCTACCCGCCCTTCCACCGTTCCCCGGGCTACGCCCGGACCCCTTGCCGCGTGCGGCGCCGTTCCCGGGGACCAGCCCCCGGACCCCCGCTCCTCAAACGCCGGAGGGGCTGGATTTTCGCCGCGCGAGCTGGATGTGCCCGGTGCGGGCTGGATGGCGCGGAGCGCCATTTCATCCTCGCCGGCGTTTGAGGCGCCGGGTCCGGGGCGCAGCCCCGGGGAACGGGCGAAGGGCGGGTAGGGGACCTCCGCCCCGCAGGGCAACTCAGCCGCACCCGCCCACCGGCACCCGCACCAGGCGGCCCTGGCGGCACCCCGACCGGCCACCGCCGGACGGAGTCCGGTGCAGCGGCGCGAAGCCGGGAAGGCCCGCCAGGGCCGCACCGCGCGAGCGGCGCGTCGAAAAGGTGCCCGGCGCAGCGGCGCGAAGCCGGGGAGGCCCGCCAGGGCCGCACCGCGCGAGCGGCGCGTCAAGAAGGGGCCAGGGCCAGTTCCGCGCGGCGGACCGCGGGGGCCGAGGTGCCGACTATCGCGCCGACCATGCTCACCGCCGCCCCGGCGAGGAACACCGGGATCACCCCCCACACATCGGCGGCGAAGCCGAAGGCGGGGTAGGCCAGCGGGGCCAGGCCGACCGCCGTGAAGGCCATCACGGAGCTGACCCGACCCAGGTACGCGGGGTCCGTGGCCGTCTGGATGAGGGCGATGGCCAGGCCGCCGCAGATCCCGCAGACCAGCCCGGTCAGCACGGCCAGCCCCACCGCCACCGGCAGGCTCGGCGCCAGCACGAGGCCACCGATGCCCGCGGAGCCGATGATCAGGGTGAGGTTCTGGATCGCCCCGGCCCGCGGGAACCTGGGGATCAGGGTCAGCACCAGCGCGCTCGACGCCGCGCCCACACCCATCCCGCCGATGATCCAGCCGACTCCGGCCGGCCCCCAGCCGCGCTCCTCGGAGACCAGGATCAGCCCCAGCGTCATCGGCGCGGACGTGCCCAGCTGGCTCAGCGCCCCGGACAGGACCAGGGGTCCGATCAGCCCGTGCCGCCGGATGTAGCCGAGTCCGGAGAGGAGCTGCTTCCAGGGGGACTCGGAGGAGGGAGCCGGCACCGAGCCGGGATCCGGAGCCGGCAGCGGAGCGATCCGTACGGCCACCAGCAGCACCAGCGACACCCCGAACAGCGCCGAGGCCACCGCGAAGGCCGACGCCGGCCCGCCCAGACCCATCGCCAGCCCGGCCACCGGCGGCCCGGCGGTGTGCCCGACGCGTTCCGCGAGGCTGCGCAGCCCCTGGACCCGTACCAGCTGCCCGGGCCCCGCGATCCGCGGCGGCAGCGCGCCGACGGCCGGCATGAACAGCGCGTCGACGATGCCGAAGACCAGCGCGACGAGCACCAGGACCCACAGGCCCGGGGAGCCGAGGGCGAGGACGAGCGCCAGGGCCAGGACGACCCCGCACCGCACCGCGTCGGAGGAGATGACCACGAGCCGGGGGCCGAAGCGGTCGGCGATCACCCCGCCGCCCAGCATGAGCAGCGCCCTCGGTATCGCGCCGACCGCCATGACCAGGCCGACCTCGGCCGGGCCCGCCGTCTGGGCGGCCGCCCAGCCGAGGGCGAGGAAGTAGACCCCGTCCCCGACGAGCGAAGCCCCGTAGGCGGCCAGCCAGCGCAGGACATTGGCGTCCCGCCAGACGTTCCCGTTCACTGCGAGCCCCCCACGGGCAAAAAGCCGGCCTCAGCGGACCGGGTGGCCCGCTTCCCTCAGCGCGTCCTTGACCTGGCCGATGCGCAGGTCTCCGAAGTGGAACACCGACGCCGCGAGCACCGCGTCGGCGCCCGCCGCGATCGCCGGCGGGAAGTGCGCGAGCCTGCCCGCGCCGCCCGAGGCGATCACCGGGACCGTGACGTGCTTGCGCACGGCCGCGATCATCTCGGTGTCGTAGCCGTCCTTGGTACCGTCCGCGTCCATCGAGTTCAACAGGATTTCCCCGGCGCCCAGCTCGGCCGCGCGGTGCGCCCACTCGACGGCGTCGATGCCGGCGCTCTGCCGGCCGCCGTGGGTGGTCACCTCGAAGGATCCGGAGGCCGTGCGGCGGGCGTCGACCGACAGGACGAGCACCTGGCGGCCGAAGCGCTCCGCGATCTCCTGGATGAGCTCGGGCCGGGCGATGGCCGCGGTGTTCACGCCGACCTTGTCGGCGCCGGCCCGCAGCAGCTTGTCCACGTCGTCGGCGGTGCGGACGCCGCCGCCCACGGTCAGCGGGATGAAGACCTGCTCGGCGGTGCGGCGCACCACGTCGTAGGTGGTCTCCCGGTTCCCGGAGGAGGCGGTGATGTCGAGGAAGGTCAGCTCGTCGGCGCCTTCGGCGTCGTAGAGCTTGGCCATCTCGACGGGGTCGCCGGCGTCGCGCAGGTTCTGGAAGTTGACGCCCTTGACCACGCGGCCGTTGTCCACGTCCAGGCAGGGGATCACCCGTACGGCGAGGGTCATGCCGAGCCTCCCGCGACGGGGCCGAAGGCCTCGACCTCCACCTCGACGACCATGCTCGGGTCCACGAACCCGTTGACGATGATCAGCGTCGAGGCCGGGCGGATCTTGTCGAAGAGCTCGCTGTGGGCGCGGCCGACCTCGTCCACGTCACGGGCGTGCGTGAGGTAGAGGCGGGTGCGGACCACGTGCTCGGGGCCGAGTCCGGCCTGCTCCAGCGCCTTGAAGGCCACGCTGAAGGCCTTCTTGGTCTGGTCGTACGGGCCGCCCGCGTCGGCCCCGGTGCACCCGGAGACCAGGACCAGCCCGTTGGGGAGCTGGACGGCGCGGGAGTAGCCGAGTACGTCCTCGTAGGCGCCGCCTGAGGAGATGCGACGGACGTCGGAACTGTTCGTGGAACCGTTCTCGGAACTCATGCGGAGACCACCTTCAGGGCTTCTTCGAGCGTGAACGCCTTGGCGTACAGGGCCTTGCCTACGATGGCGCCCTCGACGCCGGCCCCGACGAGCCCGGCCAGTGCGCGCAGGTCGTCGAGGGAGGAGATGCCGCCGGAGGCGACGACAGGCCGGTCGGTGGCGGCGCAGACGTTCTTCAGCAGCTCCAGGTTGGGGCCGGTGAGGGTGCCGTCCTTGCCGATGTCGGTGACGACGTACCGGGCGCAGCCCTCGGAGTCCAGGCGCGCGAGGGTCTCGTAGAGGTCCCCGCCCTCGCTGGTCCAGCCGCGGCCCTTGAGGGTGGTGCCGCGTACGTCGAGGCCGACGGCGATCTTGTCGCCGTGCTCGGCGATGGCCTTGGCGGCCCACTCGGGGGTCTCCAGGGCGGCGGTGCCGAGGTTGACGCGGGTGCAGCCGGTGGCGAGGGCCGCGGCGAGCGAGGCGTCGTCGCGGATGCCGCCGGACAGCTCGACCTTGATGTCCATGGCTCCGGTGATCTCGGCGACGAGCGCGCGGTTGTCACCGGTGCCGAAAGCGGCGTCCAGGTCGACCAGGTGCAGCCATTCGGCGCCGGCGGCCTGCCAGGCGAGGGCGGCCTGGAGCGGGGAGCCGTAGGAGGTCTCGCTGCCGGAGACGCCGTGCACGAGGCGGACGGCCTGGCCGTCGCGGACGTCGACGGCGGGGAGCAGTTCGAGCTTCTTCGACGTCGTCATCACAGGGTCTCGATCCAGTTGGTGAGGAGCTGGGCGCCGGCGTCCCCGGACTTCTCGGGGTGGAACTGGGTGGCCCACAGGGCCCCGTTCTCCACCGCCGCGACGAACCGCTCGCCGTGCGTGGCCCAGGTGACCTTGGGGGCCTTGATCAGCGGGTTGGTGACTTCCAGCGACCAGTCGTGGGCCGCGTAGGAGTGCACGAAGTAGAAGCGGGCGTCCTCGTCCAGGCCGGCGAAGGCCTGGCTGTCGGCCGGCGCGTCCACGGTGTTCCAGCCCATGTGGGGGACGATCGGGGCCTGGAGCGGGCCGACCGTGCCGGGCCACTCGTCCAGTCCCTCGGTCTCCACGCCGTGCTCGATGCCGCGCTCGAAGAGGATCTGCATGCCGACGCAGATGCCCATGACCGGGCGGCCGCCGGAGAGCCGGCGGCCGATGATCCAGTCGCCGCGCGCGTCCTTGAGCCCCTGCATGCAGGCGGAGAAGGCTCCGACGCCGGGGACGAGGAGTCCGTCGGCGTCCATGGCCTTGTCGTAGTCGCGGGTGATCTCCACGTCCGCGCCGGCGCGCGCGAGGGCGCGCTCGGCGGAGCGGACGTTGCCGAAGCCGTAGTCGAAGACGACGACCTTCTTGGTGGGGCTGACTGCGCTCATTCCCAAATTCCCTGGATCCGCAGGACTCCGGCGACCAGGCACATCACGGAGCCGATGGCGAGCAGGGCGATGACCGAGGCGGGCATCTCCTGCTTCTTGAAGGAGTAGACGCCGCCGGCCAGGAACAGGCCGAGGACGATCAGGATCGTGTTGAGCCCGTTCACGCTAGAGGGCGCCCTTCGTGGAGGGCAGGATCCCGGCGGCGCGCGGGTCGAACTCGGCGGCGTAGCGCAGGGCCCGGGCCAGCGCCTTGAACTGGCACTCCACGATGTGGTGGGCGTTGCGGCCGTACGGCACGTGGATGTGCAGGGCGATCTGGGCCTGCGCGACGAAGGACTCGAAGATGTGCCGGGTCATCGTCGTGTCGTACGAGCCGATCATCGGCGCCATGTTCTCGGGCTCGGTGTGCACGAGGTACGGGCGGCCGGACAGGTCGACGGTCACCTGGGCGAGGGACTCGTCGAGCGGCACGGTGCAGTTGCCGAAGCGGTAGATGCCGACCTTGTCGCCGAGGGCCTGCTTGAAGGCGGCGCCGAGCGCCAGGGCGCTGTCCTCGATGGTGTGGTGGCTGTCGATGTGCAGGTCGCCCTCGGTCTTGACCGTGAGGTCGAAGAGGCCGTGGCGGCCGAGCTGGTCGAGCATGTGGTCGTAGAAGCCCACGCCCGTCGAGACGTCGACCTTGCCGGTGCCGTCGAGGTTTATCTCGACGAGGACCGAGGTCTCCTTCGTGGTCCGTTCGACCCGTCCGATGCGGCTCATGCGTGCTGCTCCTTCTTCAGTGCGCGAACCGCTTCCAGGAACGCGTCGTTCTCGGCCGGGGTGCCCGCGGTGACCCGCAGCCATCCCGGTACGCCGTTGTCCCGGACCAGGACGCCCTGGTCGAGGATCTTCTGCCAGGCGGTGTGGGAGTTCTCGAACCGGCCGAACTGTACGAAGTTCGAGTCGGAGTCGGTGACCTCGAAGCCGATCCCCCGCAGCTCGGTGACCAGGCGGTCGCGCTCGGCCTTGAGCTGCTCGACGTAGCCGAGCAGGGTGTCGGTGAACTCCAGGGCGGCCAGCGCGGTCGCCTGGGTGACGGCCGACAGGTGGTACGGCAGGCGTACGAGCTGTACGGCGTCGACCACCGCCGGGTGCGCGGCCAGGTAGCCCAGGCGCAGGCCCGCGGCGCCGAAGGCCTTGGACATGGTCCGGGAGACCACCAGGTTCGGGCGGCCCTCGATCAGCGGCAGGAGGGAGTCCCGGTGGCTGAACTCCACATAGGCCTCGTCCACGATGACCAGGCTGGGCCCGGCCGCCTGCGCGGCCTCGTAGAGGGCCAGGACCGTCTCCGCCCCGACCGCGGTACCCGTGGGGTTGTTGGGCGAGGTGATGAAGACGACGTTGGGCGCGTGCTCCGTGATGGCGCGCTCGGCGGCCTCCACGTCGATGGTGAAGTCCTCGCTCCGCGGACCGGAGATCCAGTCGGTCCCGGTGCCGCGCGCGATCAGCGCGTGCATCGAGTACGAGGGCTCGAAGCCGATCGCGGTGCGGCCGGGCCCGCCGAAGGTCTGCAGCAGCTGCTGCAGGACCTCGTTGGAGCCGTTGGCGGCCCATACGTTCTCGCGCGCGACCGGGTGCTTGCCGGTACGGGTGAGGTAGGCGGCCAGCTCGGTGCGCAGCTCGACCGCGTCCCGGTCCGGGTACCGGTTCAGCGTGCGGGCGGCCTCGGCGACGCGCTCGGCGATGCGGGCGACGAGCGGCTCGGGCAGGCCGTACGGGTTCTCGTTGGTGTTGAGCTGGACGGGCACGTCCAGCTGCGGGGCGCCGTACGGGGTCTTGCCGCGCAGCTCGTCCCGGATGGGGAGGTCGTCGATGCCGATGACGGCCGCGGCGGCGGTGCTGTCAGTGGTGCCGGTCATGCCTGGGGAACCTTCCACCCGAATCGTGCCTTCAGAGCCGCGCCGTGCGCGGGCAGGTCCTCGGCCTCGGCCAGGGTCACCACGTGGTGGGTGACCTCGGCGAGGGCGTCGCGCGTGTAGTCGACGATGTGGATGCCGCGCAGGAAGGACTGCACGGACAGGCCCGAGGAGTGGCAGGCGCAGCCGCCGGTGGGCAGCACGTGGTTGGAGCCTGCGCAGTAGTCGCCGAGCGAGACCGGGGACCAGGGGCCGACGAAGATCGCGCCGGCGTTGCGCACGCGGGCGGCCCAGGCGGCCGCGTCGGCGGTCTGGATCTCCAGGTGCTCGGCGCCGTACGCGTCGACGACCTTGAGGCCGTCCTCCAGGCTGTCGACCAGGACGATCGCGGACTGGCGGCCGGCCAGCGCGGGCATGATCCGGTCCTCGACGTGCTTGGTGGCCGCGACCTGCGGCTCCAGCTCCTTCTCGACCGCGGCCGCGAGCTCCGCGGAGTCCGTGACGAGGACGGCGGCGGCCAGCGGGTCGTGCTCCGCCTGGCTGATCAGGTCGGCGGCGACGTGCACCGGGTCGGCCGTGGAGTCCGCGAGGACCGCGATCTCGGTCGGGCCGGCCTCGGTGTCGATGCCGATCTTGCCGGTGAAATAGCGCTTGGCGGCGGCGACCCAGATGTTGCCGGGGCCGGTCACCATGTTCGCGGGGGCGCACTCCTCGGTGCCGTACGCGAACATCGCGACGGCCTGGGCACCACCCGCGGCGTACACCTCGTCGACGCCGAGCAGCGCGCACGCGGCGAGGATCGTCGGGTGGGGCAGGCCGCCGAAGTCCGCCTGCGGCGGGGACGCGAGCGCGATGGACTCGACGCCCGCCTCCTGGGCCGGGACCACGTTCATGACGACGGAGGACGGGTACACCGAGCGGCCGCCCGGGGCGTACAGCCCCACGCGCTCCACCGGAACCCACTTCTCGGTCACCGTGCCGCCGGGGACCACCTGGGTGACGTGCTCGGTCCGGCGCTGGTTGCGGTGCACGATCCGGGCGCGCCGGATCGACTCCTCGAGGGCGGCGCGGACGGCCGGGTCGAGCTGGTCGAGAGCGGTCTTCAGGGCCTCGGCGGGCACCCGGATCCGGTCGAGCTCGACCCCGTCGAACTTCTGCGCGTACTCGATCAGCGCCGCCGTTCCACGATGGTGGACGTCCTCGCAGATGGGCCGCACCTTCTCCAGGGCGGCTTCCACGTCGAACTCGGCACGGGGCAGCAGATCGCGCAGGGCGCCACCCTCGGGGAGGGTGTCGCCGCGCAGGTCGATACGAGAGATCACCTGGCAATTCTCTCAGACCGCCTCGCGCCACCGTTCGTCCGTATCACTGGCTGATACAGGCCACGGACGTTCCCTGATGTCACACAGGCCCTCTAGCGTGCAGGTACGCGCGGCGTGTCCGCGCGTACAAGCGGGAGGGACCGCGCGGTGGCGTCCGCGCGACGAGCGGAGGGGGGCCGCCATGGCCGAAGCACGCCCGGACGGGGAACCGGCCGATCTCACCGGCTCCGAACGGCTCATGTGGGACGCGTTCCGGACCGGCAGCGTCTGCGATCTCAGCACCCGCACCGCCGAACGGGACGATCCGCACGCCGACCGGGTCTGGGGCCCCGGGCGCAGCGTCCGCGCGGCGGTGGTGGCGCTGTTGCTGCTCCACGGGCCGGGCCCGGTCCCGGGGCGGGTGGCCTCGCTGAAGTTGCGGGGCGTACGGATCACCGGCCGCCTGGACCTCTCCGGGGGCACGGTCACCCCGTACGTGGAGCTCCAGTCCTGCCGCTTCGACGGGGAGGTACAGCTCTCGGAGAGCCGCTTCGGCACGCTGCGCCTGGTCAACTGCGCGATACCCCGGCTGGAAGCGGCCCGGCTGCACACCGAGGGCGATCTGCACCTGCCGCGCTGCCGGGTGGCCCGCGGGATCCGGCTGACCGACGCGCAGATCGGCACCGACCTGCTGATCAGCGAGGCGGTGCTGCAGCGCGACGGCAAGGGGCGGGCCCTGGCGGCCGACGGCATGTCGGTCGCGCAGGACTTCCAGGGCGAGCTGCTCCAGACGTACGGGGAGCTGAGCCTGCGCGGGGCCAAGGTCGGCGTGTCGATGAACCTGCGCGGGGCCCGCCTGAGCAATCCGTACGGGAAGCGGGCGCTGAACGCCCCGCAGCTCACGGTGGAGCGCACGCTCTACCTGACCTCGATCGCGCTGGGCCACACCCCGGGCGACTCCGAATCCTCCACTCCCCCCTACGGGCTCGGCCACACGCCCGTACCGGGACAGCACGCGCAGCACTTCGAGTGCCGGGGCGGCCTGCGGCTGGACGACGGCCGCTTCGGGGACGCCGTGGACTTCTACGGGGCCCGCTTCACCCTCACGGAGGACCAGGAGGTCTCGCTGCGCCGCATCCACACCCCGGAGCTGCGGTTCGTCGGCGAGCGGCCGGCGCGGGGGCGGGTGGTGCTGTCGGGGGCGCGGGTGGTCAAGCTCGTGGACACCTCCACGAGCTGGCCGGGCCCGGGCCGGCTGTCCATCGAGGGCTTCGCCTATGAGAACCTCGCGCCCCGGGGCCTCTTCCCGCCGGCCCGCCGGCTGGAGTGGGTCGAGGCGGCCACCCCCGAGTACTCCCCGGAACCGTACGAGCGGCTCGCCGCGGTCCTGCGGGCCTCCGGGGAGGACGCGGACGCCCGCGAGGTGCTGCTGGCCAAACAGCGGCGCCGGCGCACGACGCTGCCGCCGGCGCTGCGCGCGTGGGGGTACCTCCAGGACTGGACGGTGGTCTACGGCTACCGTCCGGGGCGGGCGGCGCTGTGGATGGCCGTGCTGTGGGCGGCCGGGGCCGTGCTCTTCACGGTGCACGGCAGGCCGCCGCCGCTCAAGGCGGAGGAGCACCCGGACTGGAACCCGGTGCTGTTCGCCCTGGACCTGCTGCTCCCGGTGATCGACCTGGGCCAGCAGGACCAGTGGATTCTGCGGGGCGGCTGGCAGTGGGGCACGGCGGCCCTGGTCATCCTGGGCTGGATCCTGGCCACGACCGTGGCGGCGGGCGCCTCCCGCGTCCTGCGGCGGGGATGACGGCAGGGGGTGTCCCGGCGCCCCTGGCCGATCCGGCCCTGATCCCCGGGACACCCCCTCGGCCCACGGCCACTACCCTGTGCCTCGTGACCACCGTTCGCCTGCCCCTCTTCCCGCTGAACTCGGTGCTGTTCCCGGGACTCGTCCTCCCGCTGAACATCTTCGAGGAGCGTTATCGCGCCATGATGCGCGAGCTGCTCAAGGCCGGAGAGGACGAGCCCCGCCGCTTCGCGGTCGTCGCGATCCGCGACGGCCGGGAGGTCGCCCCGACCGCGCCCGGCCTGCCGGACCAGACGGCCGTGCCCGAACGCGGGCCGGCCGCCGGTTTCGGCGCGGACCCGGTCCAGGCCTTCCACCGGGTAGGCTGCATCGCCGACGCGGCCTCGATCCGGGAGCGGGAGGACGGCAGCTTCGAGGTGATGGCCACCGGCACGGTCCGGGTCCGGCTGCTGTCCGTCGACGCCTCCGGCCCCTACCTCGTGGCGGAGCTGGAGGAGCTCCCCGAGGACGCGGGCGACGGCGCGGGCGCGCTGGCGGAGGGCGTGCTGCGGGCGTTCCGCACGTACCAGAAGCGGCTGGCCGGAGCCCGCGAACGGTCCCTGACCGGCATGGACCTCCCCGACGAGCCGTCGGTGGTCTCGTACCTGGTCGCGGCCGCCGCGGTGCTGGACATCCCGGCGAAGCAGCGCCTGCTCCAGGCCCCGGACACGGCGACCCGCCTCGCGGAGGAGCTGAAGCTGCTGCGCACCGAGACGGCCGTCATCCGCCACCTCCCCTCGCTCCCGGCCGTGGACCTCACCCGCGCCCCGACGAGCCCGAACTGACGGACGGCGCACCGATGGCGAAGAAGAAGCCTGCGGGCACTCCGGCGATCGTGGCCCTGACGGCGGCCGGCGCCGATTTCACCGTGCACGCCTACGAGCACGACCCGGCCCACCCGTCGTACGGCGAGGAGGCGGCCCAGGCCCTCGGGGTCTCCCCCTCCCAGGTCTTCAAGACGCTGCTGGCCGACGTGGACGGCTCGCTGGTGGTCGCGGTGGTCCCGGTCTCGGGCAGCCTCGACCTGAAGGCCCTGGCCGCCGCGGTGGGCGGCAAGCGTGCGGCGATGGCCGACCCGGCCCTGGCGGAACGCACCACGGGCTACGTCCTGGGCGGCATCTCCCCGCTGGGCCAGCGCAAGCGCCTGCGCACGGTCCTGGACGCCTCGGCCTCTGACTTCCCCACGATCTGCGTCTCGGCGGGCCGCCGCGGCCTGGAGGTCGAGCTCGCCCCGGCCACCCTGATCGCCCTGACCGCAGCCACTCCGGCCCCGATCGCCCGCGCGTAACGCCCCGGCCGGGCCTACGGTCGCGGAGGCTCCGTACCGGACGGGTCCGGGGACGCCGACGGGTACGGCTCCGGGGCCGGGGAGTCGGCGGGGCCCGCAGGGGCCTGGTAATAGCCGGACGGCCACATCGCGAGCTCCGGGGCGGGATCCCGCGTGCCCCACAGCGCCGTCAACGCCAGGTGCACGATCACCGCGGCCATCGGCCACCCGAGCAGCGCCCCGTGCGCGAGCAACTCCAGCGGGGCTTCGAAGGGGACACCCTTCCCCGCCTTCCGCGCGGCCGCCACCAGGTCCGCGGAGGGGCCCAGCCACAGGCCCACGCGCCAGCCGACCAGCGCGGCGAAGACCGATCCGACCGCGAGCCCGACCACCTGCGCGGCGCCCCCGGCGCGGCGCCACAGGAAGACGCCCAGCGCGCTCAGCACGCCGAATGCCACGGACAGCAGCAGGAAGGTCCCGTCGGCCCCGATGCGGGCCTCGCTCTCGGTGTCCTGCAGGAACACGGCCTCGCCGTTGGAGACGTACTGCACCCTCGGCGCGAGCCAGACCCACAGCAGTCCGAGCAGCACGCCGGCCACGCCGATCACGAGGGCGATGGCGGCCCCGTCGCGGATGTCGGACGGGGAGAACGCGGGCTCCGACGCGGGCGCGGCCGCGGCCGCTGTCGCAGCCGAAGGGGACTCCGACGGCGGCTGGTCGGGCTTGTCATAGGGGGTCACGGCTTCGGTCACCCCCACATCGTGCCAGGAAGTGTTTGATTTAACGATCGGCCCCGGCGGGCGTCAGCGGACCGCTGCCCGCCGGTAGGCCCAGGTCGCGAGGGCGAGGGACAGCACCCCCACCCCCGCGCACACGCCGAGGTCGAGGAGGACCGCCGCCCAGTCGGGATGCGGCTCGAAGGTCCGGGCGAAGGCCTCCACGCCGTACGTGGACGGCAGCAGGTCACGCGCCCAGACGATGACGTCGGGCATCCGCTCGGGCGGCAGTACGCCCAGCAGCAGGGCCGCGGACATGCCGAGCTGTCCGGCGAGGGTGGCCAGCTCCTGGCGGGGGGCGAGCAGGCCCAGCGCCGCGCCGAGCCCGGCGAGGGCGGCGCCGGCCAGCGGCACCACGGCGGCCAGGATCCACAGTCCGCCCATCGGCAGCCCGAACAGCACGCTGCCGAAGACGGCCGTCACCAGCGTGCCGGGCAGCGTGAAGGAGGCGTACGCGGCGGCCGCGCCCAGCACCACGGACGCGGGCGGCACCGGCAGGGTGGCGTAGTGGTCGAGCCCGCCGCTGGCCCGGAGCTGCCCGAAGTACTGCGCGAGCAGGTTCAGCGCGACGAAGGCGACGACCAGCACGGAGGAACCGGCGACGACGGCCCGCGCTTCGGAGCCACCGTCGACCACGCCCCGCATCAGGATCATGATCCCGACGGACTGGAAGGTGGCCACGAACAGCAGGGGGATCCGCGAGACCCGCGCGCGGGACAGCTGGGCCCGGTAGACGGCGGCCAGCGCCGGGAAGAACCGGGCGCGGGGTGCCAGCGGCGCGGCGAGGTGCTGTCGGACCGCGTTCGGCGAGGCGGCGCCCTTCCCGGCGGTCGCGGGTGCGGCGGCGATCTGCACGTCATGTGTGGGCGCGTCGGCCATCGACGCCCCGATCGGCGCGACAGCGCCTGCCGGACGGTCGCTCACGACTTCACCAGCCCCTTCGTCTTCCCGCCCAGCGCGAGGTACACGTCCTCCAGGCTCGGCGTGGCCAGTGTGAAATCGTCGAGGGCGGCGAAGGCCGGGCCGCCGGTCACCGCGGCCACCGCGGACCGCGCCTGGTCGGGCCCGAGCCGCAGCACCCAGCGCCGCCCCGTCTCCACGGCGAGCTCACGCAGCTCCGCGACCTCCGGAAAACCCAGCGGAGCGGACTCGCGCCAGACCAGTTCGAGCCGGACCTCCCCGGACACCTGGGCCTTGAGCCCGGCGGGGGTGTCGCAGGCGATGACCCGGCCCTGGTCGATGACGGCGACCCGGTCGAGGACGGTCTCGGCCTCGATGACGTTGTGGGTGACCAGCAGCACGGTGGCCCCGGTCTCGGCGCGGCGCCGGTCGACGGCGGCCCAGACGGCCCGCCGGGCCACCGGGTCCATGCCGGTCGTGGGCTCGTCGAGCACCAGGACGGGCCGCTCCCCCACCAGTGCGGCGGCGAAGCACGCGAGGCGCCGCTGTCCGCCGGACAGCTTCTTCAGGGGGCGGCCGGCGATCCCGGTCAGTCCGAGCTCTTCCAGTACGGAGTCCCGTACGGTCCGCGCCTCGCGCAGGCCGAGCCCGCGCAGCCGGCCGGTCGTCTCGGCGGCCAGCGAGACGGTGAGTTCGTCGAGGGCGGTGGATTCCTGGCCGAGGTAGGAGAGCAGCCGGGCCGACCGGTCGGGGTGGCGCACGAGGTCGTGGCCGAGCAGGTTCACCGAGCCGGAGTCGGGCCGCAGCAGGCCGGTGAGCTGGCGGACCAGGGTGGATTTGCCGGCGCCGTTGGGGCCGAGCAGTCCGAAGATCTCGCCGCGGCGCACGTCCAGGGAGATCCCGTCGGTGGCACGGGTCTCGGGCAGGGCCGGGGCCCCGCGGCGTCCCCGTACGGCGGGATACGTCTTGACCAGGTCACGTACCGCGCAGACCACGTCGGTGGCCGCTCCCGCGGCCGCTGCCGTGCCCGTATCCGCCTGTGCTGTCCCCGTTGTCACGAGGAGGCAGCCTACGGGGTTGCAGCCCCTACTCGGCTGCCGGGGCCGCCGGAGCCGCCGCCACGGGGGCCGATCCGGCCACGGCCGCGGCGGCCGGGCCGGCCGGCGCACCACCGCCGGCCACGTGTTCCGCGGCCGCCCGTACGTCGATCTCGCGCCAGAAGCCGGCCCGGATGGCGTAGCGGTCGTGCTCGTCGATCTGGTCGTCCTTGTGCGCGAGGAGTCCGAACCGGGCGGCGTAGCGCAGCAGCTCCCCGTCGATCCGGTGCGGGATCCGCGGGTACATGGTGGCGAGCTTCTGCAGGTGCACGGTCTCGGGGAGCCGTTCCATCCACCGCCGGGCGAACACCTGGCCGACCTCGAAGGGGTCGCCGCCGACCGTGGTGATGTCCTCCTCGCGGTCCGCCCAGCGCTGCTCGGCGGAGGTGAGCTGGGCGAGGGTGGGCAGCGAGGCGGTTTCGGCGGGCTCGCCGAGCGGCCCGGCCCGGTCGATCCACCCCTTGTCGGAGGACCACCGCAGGGCGCTGCCGGCCGGGGCCGCGCCGAGGGTCTGGCCGGGCCCGGGTGCGGCCGCGGGGGCGCCGGGGGCGCCGGGGGCGCGCAGGGCGCCCGCGAGGTCCTTCGGGGTCGGGACGGTCCTGCCGTTGGCGGTGGTGGATCCGGCGGCAGCCGCTGCGCCGCCCTCCTCGGGCTCCACGGGGGCCGCGGGCCGGCTTCCGTTGCCGTTGCCGCGGGCGGCTTCGGCGAGGGCGGCTTCGGGCAGCGGTGCGGAGAGGATGGCGGCGATCTCGGGGCGCGGGGCCGGCGCCGGGGCGCAGAGTCCGGTGAGGTCGCGGGCGCGGACGGCGCGGGTGATCCAGGTGCGGTCCAGGACGCGGCGTTCGTCGGCTTCGGCGACGAGGTCCTCGGACTGGTTGTAGTCCCCGTCGGCGGCCTGGACGGCCCACAGGTGGACGGCGACCCCGTGTTCCTTGGCGGACATCAGGCCGGGCAGCAGGTCCCCGTCGCCGGTGACGAGCACGACGTCCGAGCAGGCCCGGTTGCGGGCGAGCTCGGTGAGCTCGGCGTGCATGGCCGCGTCGACGCCCTTCTGGGCCCAGCGGCCGTCGCTTCGGGTCAGGGCGCCGAGGCGGACGGTGACGCGGGGCATGACGCGCAGCCGCCGGTGCTCGGGCTGGGGCACCCGGTCGGGTGCACCGTCGAACCAGTAGATCCGCAGGAGCGGCTGCTCGGTGTCGGCTTCGGCGCGCTCGCGCAGGCCCTGGATGAGGGCCGCGTGGTCGACGGTGATCCGGGAGCGGGACGGCTCTCCTGCGAGGAGGCTCGCGGCGGCGCCCAGCAGATAGCCGGCGTCCACCAGGACGACGCAGCGGTCCACGCGTACCACCCTCTTCCCTGGGGGTCCTCTGTGTCTTTCGCGGTTTCCCCGAGTCTGCCCGACGGCAACGGCCTTGACGGCCGGAACTCGATCATCGGCGTGGCGTATCTCTCAGAGGTCCCCGGCAGGAGCCCCGACTACGCGCGGTAATGATCCAAAATGCGCCGTTTACGGCCCTGTGTGAGTGTGAAGGCGGCCCTGGCCCCTAAACCCCCCACGGAGGCATCCCATGGCCAAGAACAAGAACCGCCAGCAGCCCGCCAAGTCCGAAGAGCGCTCGGCTGCACAGGATCCGGCGAAGAGCTCGATGGACTCCTCGTCCTCGGCCTCGACCCCGGCTGCCCCGAGTCCGCTGCAGATGGCCGGGAAGCGCAAGGAAAAGAAGTTCGGCCACAACTGACGCCTCCACCCCGGCATCGCTGCCTCATGCGCGGGAAGGCCCGCCCCTGTCGACAGGGGCGGGCCTTCCCGCATACGGGGGTGGGTGGCGGCTAGCCGGCCAGGCAGGACGGGCCGAGCAGCACCTTGAGGTCGCCGAAGAGCGCCGGATCGGGCTTGACCCGGTGCTTGTCGAGCCGGAGCACGGTGGTGGTGCGCGGGCCCTGGAGCTTGATCCGCACCTCGCTGTTGCCCTGGTGGTGACGCAGGATCTCGCCGAGCCGGGTCACCATCGGCGGGGTGACCTTGACGGTCGGGATGGTGAGGATCACGGGGGCGTTGGTGCCGGCGTTGGAGAGGTCCGGGACCATCATCTCCATGGCGACGAGCCGGGGGATGTCCTCGCGCTTGTCCAGGCGGCCCTTGACGAAGACGACGGTGTCCTCGACCAGCTGGGTGGAGACGAGCTGGTAGGTCGCGGGGAAGAACATGCATTCGATGGAGCCGGCCAGGTCCTCGACGGTGGCGATGGCCCAGGCGTTGCCCTGCTTGGTCATCTTGCGCTGGAGGCCCGAGATGATGCCGCCGATGGTGACGACCGCGCCGTCGCCGTGCTCTCCGCCGGTGAGCTGGGAGATGCCGGCGTCGGTCTTGTCGGAGAGCACGTGCTCCAGGCCGAAGAGCGGGTGGTCGGAGACGTAGAGGCCGAGCATCTCACGCTCCTGGGCGAGCAGGTAGGCCTTCTCCCACTCGACGTCGGAGAACTCCACGTCGAGGCCGAACCCGGGCTCGTCGCCCGCGCTCTCGTCGCCCATTCCGCCGAAGAGGTCGAACTGCCCCTCGGCCTCCTTGCGCTTGACGGCCACCACGTTGTCGATCATCGGTTCGTGGTGGGCGACCAGGCCCTTGCGGGTGTGGCCCATCTCGTCGAAGGCGCCGGCCTTGATCAGGGACTCGACGGTGCGCTTGTTGCAGACGACGGCTTCGACCTTGTCGAGGAAGTCGGGGAAGGTGGAGTACTTCCCCTTGGCCTTCCTGCTCTTGATGATCGACTCGACGACGTTGGTGCCGACGTTGCGCACGGCGGTGAGGCCGAAGAGGATCACGTCGTCGCCCTGGGCGGCGAAGTTCGCCTCCGACTCGTTCACGTTCGGCGGAAGCACCTTGATGCCCATCCGGCGGCACTCGTTCAGGTAGATCGCGGACTTGTCCTTGTCGTCCTTGACCGAGGTGAGCAGGCCGGCCATGTACTCGGCCGGGAAATTGGCCTTGAGGTAGGCGGTCCAGTAGGAGACCAGGCCGTACGCGGCCGAGTGGGCCTTGTTGAAGGCGTAGCCGGCGAAGGGGACCAGGACGTCCCACAGCGCCTTGATCGCCTGGTCGCTGAAGCCCTTCTCCTTGGCGCCGGCCTCGAAGATGACGAAGTTCTTCGCCAGTTCGTCGGGCTTCTTCTTGCCCATCACGCGGCGCAGGATGTCGGCCTCGCCGAGCGAGTAGCCGGCGATGATCTGGGCGGCCTTCTGGACCTGCTCCTGGTACACGATGAGGCCGTAGGTGACGCCGAGGATCTCCCTGAGCGGCTCCTCCAGCTCCGGGTGGATCGGGGTGATCTCCTGCTGCTTGTTCTTGCGCAGGGCGTAGTTCGTGTGCGAGTTCATGCCCATCGGGCCCGGCCGGTACAGGGCCGAGACGGCGGAGATGTCCTCGAAGTTGTCGGGCTTCATCAGGCGCAGCAGGGAGCGCATGGGCCCGCCGTCGAACTGGAAGACGCCGAGGGTGTCGCCGCGGCCGAGCAGTTCGAAGGTCTTGGGGTCGTCGAGCGGCAGGCCCAGGAGGTCGAGGTCGATCCCCTTGTTGGCCTTCACCATCTTGACGGCGTCGTCCATGATCGTGAGGTTGCGCAGGCCCAGGAAGTCCATCTTGATCAGGCCGAGCGACTCGCACTGGGGGTAGTCCCACTGCGTGATGGTCACGCCGTCCGTGTGCCGCACCCAGACCGGTGCGTGGTCGACGATCGGCTCGCTGGACATGATCACGCCGGCGGCGTGCACGCCCATCTGGCGGACCAGGCCCTCCACACCGCGGGCGGTGTCGATGACCTTCTTCACGTCCGGCTCGTTCTCGTACATCGCCCGGATCTCGCCGGCCTCGCCGTAGCGCGGGTGCGAGGGGTCGGTGATGCCGTTGAGGTCGATGCCCTTGCCGAGGACGTCTGCGGGCATGGCCTTGGTGAGCCGGTCGCCCATGGCGTACGGGTAGCCGAGGACCCGGGCCGAGTCCTTGATGGCGTTCTTCGCCTTGATCTTTCCGTACGTGCCGATCATGGCGACCTTGTCGTCGCCGTACTTGTCGGTCACGTACCGGATCACTTCGACGCGCCTGCGCTCGTCGAAGTCGATGTCGACATCGGGCATGGAGACGCGCTCGGGGTTCAGGAAGCGCTCGAAGATCAGCCCGTGGGTGATCGGGTCGAGGTCGGTGATGCCCATGGCGTAGGCCACGATCGAGCCGGCGGCGGAGCCGCGGCCGGGACCCACCGCGATGCCCTGGTTCTTCGCCCACATGATGAAGTCGGCGACGACGAGGAAGTAGCCGGGGAACCCCATCTGGATGATGACGTCCAGCTCGTACTCGGCCTGCTTCTGCCGGTCGTCGGGGACCCCTCCCGGGTAGCGGCGGGCCATGCCGCGCCGCACTTCCTCCTTGAACCAGGTGATCTCGGTGTAGCCCTCTTCGGGGATCTCGAACTTCGGCATGAGGTTCTTGGCCTCGAACATGCCGGTGGTGTCGATCTGCTCGGCCACCAGGAGGGTGTTGCGGCACCCCTCCTGCCAGGCGTCCGAGGAGTCGACGGCGTACATCTCCTCCGTGGACTTCAGGTAGTAGCCGGTGCCGTCGAAGCGGAAGCGGTCCGGGTCGGAGAGGTTCTTGCCGGTCTGGATGCACAGCAGGGCGTCGTGCGCGGCCGACTCGTGCGCGTACGTGTAGTGCGAGTCGTTCGTCACCAGCGGCGGGATGCCGAGCTTCTTGCCGACCTCCAGCAGCCCGTCGCGGACCCGGCGCTCGATCTCGATGCCGTGGTCCATCAGCTCCAGGAAGTAGCGGTCCTTGCCGAAGATGTCCTGGTACTCGGACGCGGCCTTCAGGGCCTCGTCGAACTGGCCGAGGCGCAGCCTGGTCTGCAGTTCACCGGAGGGGCAGCCGGTGGAGGCGATCAGGCCTTCGGACCACTGGGAGATGGTCTCCTTGTCCATGCGCGGCCACTTCGTGAGCCAGCCCTCGGCGTACGCGTCGGAGGACAGGCGGAAGAGGTTGTGCAGCCCGGTGGAGTTCGCCGCCCAGATCGTCTTGTGGGTGTAACCGCCGGAACCGGAGACGTCGTCGCGCTTCTGGTGCGGCTGGCCCCACTGGATGCGCCGCTTGTTGCGCCGGGACTCGGGGGCGACGTACGCCTCGATGCCGATGATCGGCGTCACACCGGCCTTCTTCGCCGTGTGGAAGAAGTCATAGGCCCCGTGCAGGTTGCCGTGGTCGGACATGGCGATGTGCGTCATGCCCATCTCGTTGCACGCGTTGAACATGTCCTTCAGCCGCGCGGCACCGTCCAGCAGGGAGTACTGGGTGTGGACGTGCAGGTGCGTGAACGGCGTCTTGGTCACGGTGGGGGCTCCTGAAGATCACAGTGGCGCGGAGTGCCTCGATGAGGGGCGGCGGTCGGGTGACGGGCGGGCGGGGAGAGAGGGGGCGGCAGCAATGAATCCTACGTGGCCCGAGTGACAGATCCCGGGCACGGCGGGGTAGCTTCATCCGTTGCAGACCCAAGGACCCGTGTCCGATATGCGTTCCACCCCGCGCCACCTGGAGGCACCCGCCATGGCGGTTCCCGAGACGACCGACGAGCAGCGCGCCGAGCAGATACTCGACGTGTTCGACATCGCCTTCGGCGAGCTGATCACCGCCGACCCCGCGGCCTTCCGGGTCAAGTTCCGCAAGATGGCGGCCTCGGCCTTCGCCTTCTACCGGGGCACCGCCTGCCTCTTCTACGCCGACCTGGAGCGCGAGCGGCACGGCGGCCCGTACCTGGACGAGCGCACGGGCCGGGTGTGGATCCACGGCGATCTGCACGCCGAGAACTTCGGCACCTACATGAACGCCCAGGGCCGGCTGGTCTTCAACGTCAACGACTTCGACGAGGCCTACGTCGGCCCCTTCACCTGGGACCTGAAGCGGTTCTCCGCCTCCGTCGCCCTGCTCGGCTACACCAAGGCGCTCAGCGACGACCAGATCAGCGAGCTGGTCCGGATCTACGCGGCCGCCTACCGGGAGCGCATCCACGCGCTGGCGACGGGCGCCAAGAACGACGAGGTCCCCGCCTTCACCCTGGACACCGCCGACGGTCCGCTGCTGGAGGCCCTGCGCGCCGCCCGCCGCCGCACCCGTTTCTCGCTCCTCGACTCGATGACCGAGATCCGCGAGTTCGAGCGCCGCTTCTCCCCCGGCCCCGGGACCATCGAGCTGGACGCCGCCACCCGGTACAAGGTGCTCGCCGCCTTCGACGGGTACCTGGAGACCCTGCCCGACGAGTCCCTGGTCCGCCCGGACTCCTACCGGGTCAAGGACGTGGTGGGCCGCCGGGGCGTCGGGATCGGCTCGGCGGGCCTGCCCTCGTACAACATTCTGCTGGAGGGGCACAGCGACGCCCTGGAGAACGACGTCGTGATCTACCTCAAGCAGGCGCAGACCCCGGCCGTGTCCCGGCACGTCACCGACCGGTCGGTGCGCGAGTACTTCCGGCACGAGGGGCACCGCACCGTGATCTCCCAGCGGGCCCTGCAGGCGCACGCCGACCCGTGGCTCGGCTGGACGGAGCTGGACGGGGCCGGTCAGCTGGTCGCGGAGGTCTCCCCGTACGCGGTGGACCTGGACTGGTCGGACCTGGACGACCCGGAGGAGATCGCGGCCGTGGTCGCGGACCTGGGCCGGGCCACGGCGACCATGCACGGCGCGGCGGACGCGCAGGAGAGCGGCCAGACGCTGGTGCCGTTCTCCACCGAGCGGGCCATCGACGCGGCCATCGCCGCCGACGAGGAGGGCTTCGCGAACCTGCTGGTGGACTTCGCGCACGCCTACGGCGCCCGGGCCCGGGCCGACCACCAGATCTTCGTGGACCTCTTCCGCAACGGCCGGATCCTGCCGTAGGGCAGGACCTCCGGCCCGCCCCCACAGGGACTCGTGGCACACTCGCGACGATGGACATATCAGGGGTGGGTCTCCGAGGGCTGCGGGCCGCGCTGTTCAGCGCGGTCGTCGTGCTGCTCTCGACGGGCTCGCACGTCCTGATGTCCCGGGTGCCGCTGCCTCCCGCCCTGGTGGTGGGGGCCTTCGTCGTGGTCTTCGCGATCGCCTTCGCCCTGGCCGGGCGCGAGCGTGGCTTCGGTCACATCGCCGGGCTGCTCGTCCCCCTGGAACTGGCCGCCGACACCGTCCTGACCTCCGGCCAGCACCTCTGCTACGGCCCCGCGGGCGGCCCCGTCTCGGGTCCGCTGCGGGCCATGGGGCTGGCCGACTTCTGCGGGGGCAGCCCGGTGGGCGGGGCGCTGGCCGAGGTGGGCGGGCCCGCCGATCCGGCCGCGCTGCTGGCCGCGCCCGGACCGTGGGCGCCCTGGCTGCTGCTGGGCGCGCACGTGTCGGTCGGACTGCTCGCCTCGCTGTGGCTGCACCGCGGGGAGCGGGCGCTCGGCCGGCTGCTGCGCGCCGCGTCCGCCTGCGCCTTCCGGCCGCTGCGGATGGCCTCGGCCCGTGCGGCGCGCGCCCTCGCTCCGGTGCGGCGCTCGTCGCGGGCGGCGCTGCGCAGCGCGGTGGCCCGTACCCGCTTCCCCGTGCACTCCGTGGGACGGCGGGGACCTCCTCGCACGCCCGGCGCGTTCGCTCGCGCCTGACGTACGAGGACGGTCCCCCTGACAGCCGGCTCCACCGCGGAGCCACACCCCCACGGAGAGAACGATGAGCGCACGCAACAGCCAGGCGAACAAGGCGGCGGCCCGCGAGAAGCTGCGCATCGAGCGCGAGCAGCAGGCCAAGAAGGCCAGGGTCCGCCGGCAGGTGTTCGTGGCGGGCGGCGTCGTGGCCGCCCTCGCCCTGGCCGGCGGCGTCGGTTACGCCGTCGTCCAGTCCAACAAGCCGAGCGCCTGGGAGAAGGCCGCCGACGCCCCCGTGGTCGCGCCGAAGAACACCTCGGGCGAGAACGGCACGACGGTGATCGTCGGCAAGGCCGACGCCAAGAAGACCCTGGAGCTGTACGAGGACGCGCGCTGCCCGGTCTGCGCGAGCTTCGAGCAGGCGGTCGGCCCGCAGGTCAAGAAGGACGTCGACGCCGGCAAGTACAAGATCCAGTTCATCGGCGCCACCTTCCTGGACAACGGCTTCCCCGGCAGCGGCTCGAAGAACGCCCTGAGCGCGCTGGGCGCGGCCCTCAACGTCAGCCCCGAGGCGTTCCTGGAGTACAAGACGGCCCTCTACTCCGCGGCGAACCACCCGGAGGAGAAGGACGACAAGTTCGCCAAGGACTCCTACCTGCTCCTCGTCGCGGACCAGGTTCCGGCGCTCAAGGGGAACGCCGAGTTCAAGAAGGCGCTCGACGAGGGCACCTACGACCGGTGGGCGCTGGAGATGTCGAAGACCTTCGACAAGAGCGGTGTGAAGGGCACGCCGACGCTGAAGATGGACGGCAAGAAGATCGACCCGCTGCCGCAGTCGCCCGAGGCGTTCACGGCGGCGATCGACAAGGCCATCGCCGGCTGACGCTTCCAGGCTGAACCACCGACGGACGGGCGAACTCCCAGAGTTCGCCCGTCCGTTGCTTTCACGGGGCTGGTCCAGAGCGAATACCCGTCGGTAATATGATCATCCGTGACCAGTCAACTCTCCCCTTCCGCCCCGGAATCGGCGATCGCGCCGACCCCCCGCCGCCGTACGGTCGTCCTGGCCGCGGCGGCCACGGCGGCACTCGTCCCGATCGCCGCGCTGGGCGCCGAAGCCGCCCACGCCGCCACGGGCACCACCGAAGACGCACCCTCCTTCCTGCACGGCGTCGCCTCGGGCGACCCGCTCCCCGACGGGGTCCTGCTGTGGACCCGCGTCACCCCGGTCGCCGGGGCCGTACCGGGCTCCGGCGCGGGGCCGGCCGTGGCGGTGGGCTGGGAGGTGGCCGAGGACAAGGCCTTCTCCCGGGTCATCGCGAGCGGCACCGTCACCGCGAGCGCGGCCTCCGATCACACCGTCAAGGCCGATGTACGGGGCCTGCGGCCGCAGACGGCCTACTGGTACCGGTTCACCGCCGGCGCCACCGTCTCCCCGGCCGGCCGCACCCGTACCGCCCCCGCCGCCGCGACCGCGCCCGCCGGGATCCGCTTCGGCGTGGTCTCCTGCGCCAACTGGGAGGCCGGCTACTTCTCCGCGTACCGCCACCTGGCCGCGCGGGCCGATCTGGACGCGGTCCTGCATCTGGGCGACTACATCTACGAGTACCAGAGCGGCGGTTACCCCGAGGCGAAGTACGTCGTACGGCAGCACGAGCCGCTGCACGAGATCCTCACCCTGGCCGACTACCGCACCCGCCACGGGAAGTACAAGACCGACCCGGACCTGCAGGCCCTGCACCAGGCCCACCCGGTCATCGCGATCTGGGACGACCACGAGATAGCCAACGACACCTGGTCCGGCGGCGCCGAGAACCACGATCCCGCCACCGAGGGCTCCTTCGCGGGCCGCGCGGCCGCCGCCCGGCAGGCGTACTTCGAGTGGATGCCGGTCCGCACCTCCACTGAGGGCACCGTCTACCGCCGGCTGCGCTTCGGCACCCTCGCCGACCTGCACCTGCTGGACCTGCGCACCTTCCGCTCGCAGCAGGCGAGCACGGGCAGCGGCGCGGTGGACGACCCGGAGCGCACCCTCACCGGGCGGGCCCAGCTGGACTGGCTGAAGGCCGGACTGGCCGGCTCCCAGGCCACCTGGAAGCTGGTGGGCACCTCGGTGATGATCTCGCCGGTGGCCTTCGGCTCGCTGCCGGCGCACCTGCTGGGACCCCTCGCCGAACTGCTCGGCCTGCCCGCGGGCGGGCTCGCGGTCAACGTGGACCAGTGGGACGGGTACACGGACGACCGCCGGGAGCTGCTGGGGCACCTGACGGACCGGTCCGTCCGCAACACCGTCTTCCTGACCGGTGACATCCACATGGCCTGGGCGAACGACGTCCCGGTGACGGCGGCCACCTACCCGTGGTCGCGGTCGGCGGGCGTGGAGTTCGTAGTGACGTCGGTGACCTCCGACAACATCGACGACCTGCTGCACGTACCGGCCGACACGGCCTCGCTGGTCGCCGAGACGGCGATCAAGGCCGCCAACCGGCACGTGAAATGGCTGGACATGGACGCCCACGGCTACGGCGTGCTGGACGTGACGGCCGAGCGTTCCCAGATGGACTACTACGTCGTCTCGGACAAGCGGCGCCAGGACGCCACGGCCGCCTGGGCACGCTCGTACCGCACGCTGAACGGGACCCAGAAGGTCGAGCGGGCGGACCGGCCGGTGCGCTGACACTCCGCCAGATTTCCCGTCCGAAGGGGCGCTTGGCGTAGACCAGGCGCCCCTTTGACATCAGAAGCAACAAATCTTTTACGTAGAGCACTTGACCTGTTTATGACATGCGCACGTAAGATTCCCGCCAGCTGAGGAGATCCCTCCCGCTCAACCCCCCACTCGCGAGGAGCACACGTGCGCGCTCTTGCCCGCATATCCCCCCTTCTTCGCCGCCGCCTGATGGGTACCGCCGTACTCGCCGGCACCCTGGCCTTCACCCCGCTCGCCGCCCCCACCACGGTCGCCGCCGCCAAGACCGGCGCCGAGGTGTGTGCCGAGGAGGCGTCCGGCGCTGCGGCCAACGCCCGTGTGGCGCGCCCGAAGGACCAGCACGCGGCCGAGCCGAACGAGGTCACCGAGGCCCAGTCCAAGGCCATGGACGCCGACCTCAAGGCGAAGCTGGACAAGATCTCGAAGGAGCGGCGCAGCCTGCGCGCCGCCGAGGCCGCCACCAGCATCCCCGTGTACTTCCACGTCATCCACTCCGGCACCACCGGAAAGCTGACGTCCACGGACATCAGCAAGCAGCTGGCGGTCCTGAACGCGGCCTACGCCGGCCAGGGCACCGGAAACGTCGACAGCACCTACCAGTTCACCCTGGCGGGCACCGACTACACGGACAACGCGAGCTGGTACAACCTGGCTTCCGGCTCCACCGCCGAGAAGACCATGAAGAGCACCCTGCGCAAGGGCGGCCCGGGCGCCCTCAACTTCTACACCGCCAACCTCTCCGGCGGGCTGCTGGGCTGGGCCACCTTCCCCAGCTCCTACGCCTCCCAGCCTTCGATGGACGGCGTGGTCGTCCTGGACACCTCGCTGCCGGGCGGCACCGCCGCCAACTACAACGAGGGCGACACCGCGACCCACGAGGTCGGCCACTGGATGGGTCTGTACCACACCTTCCAGGGCGGCTGTAACGGCGCGGGCGACTCCGTTTCGGACACCCCGGCCGAGAAGAGCGCGGCCTTCCAGTGCCCGACGGGCCGTGACACCTGCGCCAGCAAGGCGGGCGTCGACCCGATCCACAACTTCATGGACTACACGTACGACAACTGCATGTACCAGTTCACCGCGGGCCAGGTGGCCCGTATGAAGAGCATGTGGACGGCCTACCGCTCCTGATGCTCCGGCGCCGTCACGATGTGACGATGTGACGCACTCATGACGATGGGGCCCCGCGTGCGGGGCCCCATTGCCGTGTTCCGTCCGAACGCCTCTCCGACGGCCGCTCTACAGGCCGTCGAGGAAGGCCAGGGCCACCGCCCAGGTCTGCTCCGCTGCCTCGGCGTCGTAGTCGTCCAGCCCCGGGTCGGTGAACAGGTGCCCGGCCCCCGGATAGCCGTGGACCTCCACGTCCGCCCCGGCCTTGCGCATCCGCAGGTACCAGGCCGTCAGCCAGTCGTGCGGCTCGAAGGGGTCCGGATCGGCGATGTGCAGCTGCACCGGCAGCTCGTCGACGTAGGCGTTCTCCTCCAGGTCGGCCGTCCCGTGCAGGAGCAGCAGCCCGCGCGCCTTCTCGTCGGCGAACGCCAGGTGCTGGGCGATCGAGCCTCCGAAGGAGAAGCCGGCGTAGACGAGGCCCTGGTCGGAGTAGGGGGCCGAGGCCAGTACCGCCCGCTTGAGCAGCTCGTCGCGGCCGATCTCCTCCTGGTGGGCCATGCCCTCCTCGACGGTCTCGAAGGTGCGTCCCTCGAAGAGGTCCGGCACCTGGACCTGGTGCCCGGCCGCGCGCAGCCGGTCGGCCGCCTCCCGCACGGCGGGCCGCAGCCCGTAGGTCGAATGGAAAAGCATGATGTTCATGCCCCCATCGTGCCAGTTTCGGGCGAGCCCCTCCGGTTACGTTGGCCTGCATGGACACGGACTCCTTCCTGCGCCCGATCGCGGCCGTCGCCGGCACCCTGGCCGTCACCCTGCTCGCGGGCTGGCTGCTGGACCTGCTGCTGCGCCGCGCCGACGCCCGGCACAGCGAGACCCCGCTGTGGGGGCTGCTGCGCCGCTGCCGTCCGCCGTTCCTGGTGGTCCTGGCCGCCTCCCTGCTCCAGGCCGTGCGGCGGCGCGCGGACGGCCCCGGGCACGTGCTGACCCTGGTCCTGATCGCCGGGGCCGCGTGGCTGCTGATCCGCATCACGACGGCGATCGTGGACTCCACGTACGCCCGCTACGCGGCCGACGCCTCGGACCAGGCCAGGGTCCGCCGGGTCCGTACGCAGGTCACGCTGATCCAGCGGGTGGTCACGGCGGTGGTGATCGTCGTGGCCCTCGGCGCGATGCTCCTGACGTTCCCCGAGATGCGCACGGTCGGCACCTCGATGCTGGCCTCGGCGGGCGTGCTCGGCATCGTGGCGGGCATCGCGGCGCAGGCCGCCCTCGGCAACCTCTTCGCCGGACTCCAGATCGCCTTCGGCGACACCGTCCGGATCGGCGACACGGTGGTGGTGGACAAGGAGTGGGGCACGGTGGAGGAGATCACCCTCACCTTCCTCACGGTCCGCACCTGGGACGAGCGCCGGATCACGATGCCGGTCTCCTACTTCACGAGCAAGCCGTACGAGAACTGGTCGCGCGGCGGCGCCCAGATGACGGGCACCGTGTTCTGGCACCTGGACCACAGTGCCCCGGTGGGGCTGATGCGCGAGCAGCTCCAGCGGATCCTGGCGGACATCCCGGAATGGGACGGGCGGACCGGCTCCCTGGCGGTCACCGACACCACCCCGCACACCATCCAGGTCCGCGCGGTGGTCACGGCGAAGGACGGCGACGCCGTGTGGACCGTCCGCTGCGCCGTGCGCGAGCGCCTCATCACCTGGCTGACGGCCCACCATCCGTACGCACTGCCCCGCATCATCACGACGGAGGCGGTTCACCCGCCCGCCCCCTGACGTACGGGCAGGCAGGGCAGGGGTGTTGGCTCCCCCACACCCCCTTCCCGGCCCCAAAGGCCAGGCGCCGCTTGACCCTTCGGCGGACGGAACCTAGGTTCGAGGAGCTGGCTTGATTTGCGCTGGTCAGACGAGGGGAGACACGTATGGGACCGGAGACGGGCGCCCACCGGGGAGGGTCCGGCGCGCTGGCCGTGCTGGAACTGCTCGCGCAGGAGGCTCCGCCCGGGGTCTTAGAGGCCCTACTGCACGAGGCCCGAAGATCCGGGGCCGGTGCGGCGGAGGTGGCCGAGCTGACCCGCGCCCTGGAGCTGGCCGAGGCCGTCCGCGGCAACGCCGCGCTCGGTCGGCAGCGACAGGCGTCCCTGGCCGCGCTGGTGGACACCGCACACGATCTGACCTCACCGTACGACCTGGACGGCCTGCTCCGGGTGATCAACCGCAGGGCCCGGCGACTGCTCGGCCTCGACATGGCCTGGGTGTCCCTCAACCGCCCCGACGGCACCGGCTACGTACGCACCTCCGAGGGCGAGAGCACCACACAGAACACAGGGCTCGAACTGGGCTCGGGCCTGGGCAGCGCCGCCCAGACCCACCGGGCGCCCCTGTGGAGCGCCGACTACCTGAACGACGACACCGTCCCGCACGGCCCCGGCATCGACACCGTGGCCCGGGCCGAGGGGCTGCGCGCGATCATCGCCGTGCCCCTGCGCAACGGGGACTCCACGCTGGGCGCCCTGTACGGCGCCGACCGGGACGTGCGCCGCTTCACCCCGGACGAGATCGGGCTGCTGCTCTCCCTCGCCGACCTGGCTGCCGTCGCCATCGAGAAGGCGCGCCTGCTGGAGCAGACCCAGCAGGAGGTCGCCGAGCTGGAGCGGTTCGGATCCCAGACCAACTCCACCCTGACCCGGGTCCGTTACCTGTGGGAGTGCCACTCCCGGCTGGCCGGGCTGGTACTGGACGGGGCGAGCCTGTCGGCACTGGCGCGGGCGACCGCGGACGCGCTGGACGGGGTCGTCCAGGTCCGGGATCCCGGTGGGCGGCTGCTGGTCTCCACCGGTGAGCTCCCGGCGGACCTCGACGAGGAGGCCGTCGCCAGGGCGGCCCTGGCGGCCCACGGGCTGCGGCCCGTGGAACTGCCCGGCGACGTGTGGCTGGCCCCGGTCCTGGCCGGCGCAGAGGAGCTCGGCGTCCTGGTGCTGCACGCATCGGCGCCGCTGACGGTCGAGGACGTACGGCTCCTGCGGATGGCCGCCCAGACCGTGGCCTCGCTGATCCTGATCCAGCGCGGCACCGCCGCCGCCGAGGGCCCGGTCCACGAGGAGCTGCTCCAGGAGCTGCTGGACCGGCACCGGCCGACCCGCTCCGACCGGCACCTGCTGGATCGCGTCCGGCGCCTGGGGATCGAGCTGGACCGCCCCCACGTGGTGGTGGTGGCCCGGCCGGAGGGCGGGGAGCTGGGCAGGGCGGTGGCCTGGGCATCCTCGTACGCCCACCGGATGAACGGGCTGGGGGGTGTGCGCCGCGGGTGCATCGTCCTCGTCGTCCCCGGCTCCGACGCCGGGGCCGCCGCCCGCCAGGTCTCGGCCGAACTGTCACCGCTGCTCGGGCACCCCGTGTCCACCGGGGCCGCCGGGCCCTCGCGCAGCGCCCGCGAAGTGGCCCAGGTGTACGCGGAGGCCGTGCGCTGCCTGGACGCCCTGACGGCGCTCGACGGCGCCGGCGGAACCGCCTCGCTGAGCGAACTGGGCTTCCTGGGACTGCTGTTGTCCACCGACCATGATGTCGAGGCGTTCATCGGGTCGACGATCGGCCCGGTCCTGGACTACGACGGGACCCGCTTCACGGAGCTGACCCGCACCCTGGACTCGTACTTCGAGTCGGGGGGCAGCCCCACCCGTGCGGCCGAGGCGCTGCACGTCCACGCCAACACCGTCTCGCGCCGCATGGCGCGCATCACGGAACTGCTCGGCCCGCACTGGCAACGGCCGGACCGGGCCCTGGAGATCCAGATGGCGCTGCGGCTGCGCAAGGCCCGCGACGTCCTGCACGAACGGCGCACCGAGTCGGGGTCCGGGTCCGCTCCACGCATGGTCTGACGGGTGGGGCAGGGGGCGGGGGGCCGGGGGCTACTGACGCGCCGCGGCGAGGCTGTGGGCGGCGTGGGCGATGGAGGCCAGGGTGACGTGCCGGTGCCAGCCGTGCAGCGAACGTCCGGCGTAGTCCCGCAGTCCCAGTTCCTGTCCGCTGCGCTGGGAGGCGAGCGCCACCCGCGGGGCCTGCTTGGTCAGCCGCAGCAGGCGGGCCACGGACAGCCGGGTCATATCGGTGATCCACAGCCGGGTCGGCAGCCGGTGCGGGTCGGTCCACTCGCCGACCAGCACGAGCTGGCGGCGCCGGGCGGCCGACGGGTCGGGCATCATCACGCCGACGGCGACGGCGAGGGTGCTGCGGCGCACCGACGGGTTGACCGGGTCGGCCCACTCGACGGGCGCCCGCAGCCCCTTGAGGGACTGGAGGATGTCCTCGGCGTTCAGCGGGCCGGCGCCGTAGCCGGGCAGCGCGGGGTCGGTGACGAGCAGCCGGCCGACCGGGCTGATCCGGGCCAGGACGGGGATCCGGGCCTCGGCGAAGCGGTTCATCGTCAGGCGGGTGCCGATGTCGCGGATGTCGAGGACGACGGGGTGGGCCGGCATCGCGGCGGCCTTGACGGTCTCGATGACACCGCTGGCCGCGCACTCCTCGTACGAGGTGTGGTGCGCCGGTTCGGGGCTGCCGGTGCTGCGCCGCACGGAGTTGGCGGCGGCCCCGGCGTCGTTCTCGCCGTCCGGTACGAACAGCCTCCAGCCGACCGGCGTGGCCACCTCGGGTGAGGTGAACCAGGTGCCGAACGCCTGCTGGCCGCGGAACATCTGGCCCTGGTGCGGGTCGAAGTGGTGGCCCACTCCGACCGAGTGCTCGCCGCCCTTGGGGATCGCCATCGGCTGGGCGACCCACGCCGTCGGCGGGGTGGTGCGCTCCAGGTAGCCCGACAGCGCGGTGCGCAGGGGCTGCCAGTCCCAGGTGGAGCTGAAGATGAAGTGGTGCAGGCTCTGTTCGGCGGCGTCTCCCTCGACGTGGGCGGCGATGCTGCGGATGGACTTGCGCCCCGTGGTGGCGAGCAGGCCCCGTACGTACCCCTGGGCCTTCTCCCGCTGGTCCTTGCGGCGGAGCGAGGCGAAGACCGTGCCGCACAGGTCCTCGGTGATTTCGCGGAGCGGGTCGCGTCGGATCCGGACCGCGGTGGAGCGGCCCTCCCGCGCACCCACGGCGGACAGTTCCCTTCGGACGATGGTGTTCATGACGGTGGTCACCACAGGCCCCCCTAGGCTGCTTCGAATGCAGTCATACCGTCGCCCCCAGGCCCCCTCGCGGGGGAGGTGCGCCGGCCACCTGCCCGTGGCCGGCGGTGGTGGCGGGACCCCACACCCCGTGCGGCACAAGGGGTGTAGGGGGCCGGCCGGGGTGCGGCCCGGGCGCGGCCGGCGTGCGGCCGGGGAGGGTCAGGTGTACCGGAGGTTGCCGAGGTACGACCGCACGTTGCGGCGGGTCTCGGGGACCGAGTCCCCGCCGAACTTCTCCACGACGGCGTCGGCCAGCACCAGGGCGACCATGGCCTCGGCGACGATGCCCGCCGCGGGCACGGCGCACACGTCGGAGCGCTGGTGGTGCGCGACCGTCGCCTCGCCGGTGGCCACGTCGACCGTGGCGAGTGCCCGCGGCACCGTCGCGATGGGTTTCATCGCGGCCCGCACCCGCAGCGGCTCGCCGGTGGTCAGCCCGCCTTCGGTGCCGCCGGAACGGCCGGAGGTGCGCCTCAGGCCCTCGGGGGTGGAGACGATCTCGTCGTGCGCCTTCGAGCCGGGCACCCGGGCGAGTTCGAAGCCGTCGCCGATCTCGACGCCCTTGATGGCCTGGATGCCCATCAGGGCGGCCGCCAGCCGCGCGTCCAGGCGCCGGTCCCAGTGGACGTGCGAGCCGAGCCCGACGGGTACGCCGTACGCGAGGACCTCGACCACACCGCCCAGGGTGTCGCCGTCCCTGTGGGCCCGGTCGATCTCCGCGACCATCGCCTTGCCCGCGTCCGCGTCCAGGCACCGCACGGGGTCCGCGTCGAGCTCCGCCACGTCGGCCGGCTTCGGGTACACCCCGTGCGGGGCCCTGGCCCCGGCCAGTTCCACCACGTGCGACACGATCTCGATCCCGGCGGCCTCCTTCAGGAAGGACCGGGCGATCGCCCCCAGCGCGACCCGCGCGGCCGTCTCCCGCGCACTGGCGCGCTCCAGGACCGGCCGGGCCTCGTCGAACCCGTACTTCTGCATCCCCGCCAGGTCCGCGTGCCCCGGACGCGGGCGCGTCAGCGGCGCGCCCCGGCCCGTCTCCTTCAGCGACGACGGGTCCACCGGGTCGGCCGACATCACCGTCTGCCACTTCGGCCACTCGCTGTTGCCGACCATCACCGCCACCGGAGAACCCAGCGACAGGCCGTGCCGGACCCCGCCGAGGAAAGTGATCTCGTCCTGCTCGAACGTCATCCGCGCACCGCGCCCGTAGCCGAGCCGGCGCCGGGCCAGGTGTTCGGCCACCAGGGCGGTGGTGACCGGAACACCGGCCGGGAGCCCCTCCAGCGTCGCCACCAGGGCCGGTCCGTGCGACTCCCCGGCCGTCAGCCAGCGCAGCCTGCTCACCGGACGCCTCCCTCGACGAGTTCGGCTGACCGCACCGGCCCGGCCGTGAAGTCACGGGACCCGTGGAGCCACGCCACCGTGTCGTACAGGTCCTCCGCGCTGTACCCGGCGAGCATCCGGTTGCGGGCCGTCGCCTCCTCGCCGGCGGGGTGGTAGAGCTGCGTGCCCATCTCCCGGGCCACCAGCTGGGTCTTCGCCGTGCGCTCGCGCCGCTGCTCGTTGTACCGCTCGAGGCGCCGGGCGGCATCTCCGCCGTCCCGGCTGCCCTGGTCCAGCACCTCGCCGAGCACGACCGCGTCCTCCAGCGCCATGCACGCGCCCTGGGCCGCGTACTGGAGCATCGGGTGCGCGGCGTCACCCATGAGCGCGACCCGGCGGTCGGTCCAGCCCTCGACCGGGTCCCGGTCGCACAGCACCCAGGTCTTCCACTCCTCGCCGAGCTCGAGCAGCCGCCGGGCCGCGTCGCCCAGCTCCGGGAACTCGCCCAGGACGTGGTCCCGGTCCACCGGGAGCCCGACGAGCGCCTCGCGCGCGCCGTTGTCGCGGGTGGCGGCCAGGTTGAGGAACTCGCCGCCGCCGATCGCGTAGTGCACGAAGTGCCACTTGGGTCCGGCCCACAGGGTCACGCTGTTCCAGCGCAGCTC
Organism: Streptomyces sp. NPDC059957; assembly: GCF_042730015.1. Taxonomy (NCBI): domain Bacteria; kingdom Bacillati; phylum Actinomycetota; class Actinomycetes; order Kitasatosporales; family Streptomycetaceae; genus Streptomyces; species Streptomyces sp. NPDC059957. Next base: position 100,106 of record NZ_JBHWMB010000014.1, read on the forward strand.
CTCGGGCACCTTCTCCATGGGGATGACCGACCGGTAGATCGTGTGTCCCGAGACCCGCGGGTCCCCGTCTCCGATCAGCTGGCGGCGGATGGCCGACCGGATGCCGTCGGCTCCGATCAGCACGTCCCCGGTGAACCGCTGCCCGGTGTCGGTGATCGCCGTGACCTCGTCGGCCGTCTGCTCGTACCGGATGACCGGGTGCCCGGCCAGCAGGGTGACTCCGTCGGCGGCCCGGCAGGCGTCGAGCAGCGGCTGGTAGAGGTCGCCGCGGTGGACGACGGCGTACGGGTTGCCGAACCGCTCCCGGTAGGCGCCCGTCAGCGGCATCCGCGCGACGCTCTCCCCGCTGGTGGCGTCCATGAAGCGCAGCTCGTCGATGAAGACGGCCCGGTCGCGCACGGCCTGGCCCACACCGAGCCGGTCGAGGGCGTGGAAGGCGTTGGGTCCCAGCTGGATTCCCGCGCCGAGCTCGGCGAATCCGGGCCGGCGCTCCAGCACGGTCACCCGGTGGCCCCGGGCCGCCAGGCTCAGCGCCGTCGCCAGTCCGCCTATGCCGCCGCCGGCGACGAGTACGTCCGTCATCCTCGTTCTCCTTGTGTCTTCGGGAACAGCTGGGCCAGTTCGGCGTGGAAGCCGGGGAAGGTCTTGCCCACGCAGGCCGGATCGTCGAGGTGGAGTCCCTGTGCGCGCAGTCCGAGCACGGAGAACGCCATGGCGATGCGGTGGTCGCGGTGGCAGGCGATCCGGGCGGGGCGGACCTCGCCCGGATGCACGGTGATCCAGTCGCGCCCGGTCTCGGTCCGCACCCCGCACGCGGAGAGGTTCAGGGCGACCGCCGCGATCCGGTCCGACTCCTTGAGGCGGGCGTGCCCGATGCCGCGGATGGTGATGGGGGCGTCCGCGAGCGGGGCGATCGCGGCCAGCGTCATGAAGGTGTCCGAGATCGTGCCCATGTCCACGTCGAATCCGCCGCGGAGCCGGCCGGTGCCGGTGACCGTCGTCGCGTGCTCGCCGATCTCCACTTCGGCTCCGGCCGTGCGCAGGACGCCGGCGAAGCCGAGGTCGCCCTGGAGGCTGTCCCGCCCGAGACCGGGCACGGTGACCGAGCGCCCGGTGACGGCCGCGGCCGCGAAGACGTAGGAGGCGGTGGAGGCGTCCGGTTCGATCACGAGGTCGGTGGCGCGGTATCCGCCGGTGCCGATCTCGAACACGCCCGGCGCGTCCTCGGTGACCCGCGCGCCGAAGCGGCGCATCAGGGCGATGGTCATGTCGATGTACGGGCGGCTGACGAGCTCGCCGACCGTCACGGTCAGCGGGGAGCGCAGCAGGGGTGCGGCCATGAGCAGCCCGCTCAGGAACTGGCTGCTCAGCCCGCCGTCGACGGCGAGTTCGCCCCCGTCGAGCGCCTCGGCCTCGATGCGCAGCGGCAGGGTGCCCCCGTCCTCGGTCCGCACCCTCGCGCCGAGCCGTCCGAGGGCGTCGGCGAGCGGGCGGAGCGGGCGGGCGCGCAGCTGCTCCGAGCCGTCGAAGACGTACGAGCCGTGGCCGGCCGCGGCGAAGGGCGGCAGGAAGCGGGCCGCGGTCCCGGCGTCGGCGCACCAGACGCGGCCGCCGTGGGCCGGTCCTCCGGCGAGGCCGCCGACCTCCCAGAACTCGTCGTGGGGGGTCGCCGTCACCTGGACGCCGAGACCCGTCAGGGCGGTCCGGAAGGCGGTGGTGTCCTCGCTGACCAGGGGGGCGCGCAGGCAGCTGGTGCCGTCCGCCGCCGCCGCGAGGAGCAGCGCGCGGTTGGTGATGCTCTTCGAGCCCGGGATCCGGGCCGCGCGGCCCGTGCCGGCGAGGGTTCCCGCGGTCACCTCGGTCATCGGGGGCCCTCCTTCGGCGACGGCCCCTCGGACCCGGGCGCCGCGTGCCGCTCGGCGGCGCGGGCGATGCTGGTACGGACGGCCGCCGCGACCCGCTCCGGGGTGAGGCCGTGCTTCTCGTACAGGGAGGGGTACGGCGCGGAGGCGCCGAAGGTGTCGATGCCGACGGCCTCGCCCGCATCGCCGATCAGGGTGGGCCAGCCGAGGGTGGAGCCCGCCTCCACCGAGACCCTGGCGCGCAGCCGCGGCGGGAGGACGGAGTCGCGGTACTCCCGGGGCTGCTCCGCGAACCACTCCAGGCAGGGCAGCGAGACGACCCGGGTCGGGATGCCTTCCCGCTGCAGGAGTTCGCGTGCCGCGAGGGCGATGTGGACCTCGCTGCCGGTGGCCAGGACGACCGCCCGGGGCTCCCCGCCCTCGGCTTCGGCCCGTACGTATCCGCCCCGGGCGACGGCCGCGGCGCCGGGGTCGGGCAGGACGGGGACGTTCTGGCGGGTCAGGCAGAGTCCGGCGGGCCGGTCGTCCCGCTCCAGGATCGCCCGCCAGGCGGCGGCGGTCTCGTTGGCGTCGGCCGGGCGGACCACGTCGAGGCCCGGGATCAGGCGCAGCGACCAGAGGTGCTCGACCGGCTGGTGGGTGGGGCCGTCCTCGCCCAGGCCGATGGAGTCGTGGGTCCAGACGTAGGTGACGGGCAGCTTCATCATGGCGGCGAGGCGGACGGCGGGGCGCATGTAGTCGGAGAAGACGAGGAAGGTGCCGCCGTAGGGGCGGGTCCCGCCGTGCAGGGCGATGCCGTTCAGGACGGCCCCCATGCCGTGCTCGCGGATGCCGAAGTGGAGCGTGCGGCCGTAGGGGTGGCCGGGGAAGGCCTGGGTGGCGAACTCCGAGGGGATGAAGGAGGGTTCGCCCTTCATGGTGGTGTTGTTGGACTCGGCGAGGTCGGCGGAGCCGCCCCACAGTTCGGGCAGTACGCCGGCCAGCGCGTTCAGCACCTCGCCCGAGGCCTTGCGGGTGGCCATCTCGCCGCCCGCGGTGAACTCCGGCAGGCTCTCCTGCCAGGCCTCGGGCAGCCGCTTGGCGTCGACCCGGTCGAAGAGGGCCGCCTGCCCGGGCCGGGCGGTGCGCCAGTCCTGGTAGCGCTTGTCCCACTCCGCGCGGGCCGCGCGGCCGCGGTCGGCGACCTCGCGGGCGTGGGCGAGCACCTCGGCGGGGACCTGGAAGGCGGCCTGCGGGTCCAGGCCCATGGCGGCCTTGGCCGCGGCCGCCTCGTCGGCGCCGAGCGCGGATCCGTGGATCTTGCCGGTGTTCTGCTTCGTGGGGGCCGGCCAGCCGATGATCGTGCGCAGCGCGACGATCGAGGGGCGGCCGGTCTCCTCGCGGGCGGCGGCCAGCGCCGCGTGCAGGGCCGGAACGTCCTCTTCGTAGGAGCCGGTCCGGGTCCAGTCGACCTGCTGGACGTGCCAGCCGTAGGCGGCGTAGCGGGCGAGGACGTCCTCCGACACGGCGATGGAGGTGTCGTCCTCGATCGAGATCCGGTTGTCGTCCCAGAGCACGACGAGGTTGCCGAGCCGCTGGTGTCCGGCGAGCGAGCCGACCTCGTGGCTGATGCCCTCTTCGAGGTCCCCGTCGGAGGCGAACACCCAGACGGTGTGGTCGAAGGGGGAGGTGCCGGGGGCTGCGTCCGGGTCGAAGAGGCCGCGTTCGCGGCGGGCGGCCATGGCCATGCCGACGGCGTTGCCGAGGCCCTGGCCGAGGGGGCCCGTGGTGGTCTCCACGCCGGGGGTGTGCCCGTACTCGGGGTGGGCGGGGGTGAGGCTGCCCTCGGTGCGCAGCGCCTTGAGGTCGTCGAGCTCCAGGCCGTAGCCGGAGAGGTAGAGCTGGGTGTAGAGGGTGAGGCTGGAGTGTCCGCAGGACAGGACGAAGCGGTCGCGACCGGTCCAGCGGGGGGCCGCCGGGTCGTGGCGCAGCAGCCGCTGGAAGAGGAGGTACGCCGCCGGGGCGAGGCTCATGGCCGTGCCGGGGTGGCCGTGTCCGGCCCTCTCGACTGCGTCGACCGCGAGGGCGCGCGCGACTTCGACGGACTGCTGGTCGAGTGCGGACCACTCGAAGGCGGGGTTGCTGGTGCTCGCCTGGGTATTCACCGGACGGTCAGGGCTCCTTGTTTGCTGGCTGGGCGTGGGCTTGGGCGTGGAGGTAGGCCTAGGGGTGGGGTGGGGTGGGGTGGGGTGGGGTGGGGTGGGGTGGGGTGGGGTGGGCCGGGCGGGACGGGGCGGGCGGGGTTCGGCGGGGCGGTTCGGCGGGGCGGTTCGGCGGGGCGGTTCGGCGGGGGCGAGGAGCGCGTGCCGGTACGAGCCGGAACCGAGTCCCGCGATGGTCGCGGTGACCACTGGAGCGGCCACGGAGACGTGGCGGAAGGACTCGCGCGCCCCGGGACGGGCCGTATGGCCCGCCTCCCTCCCCCGGTGGGGGAACCGCTCAGTTCTCGAGGGCCAGGCCTCGGCCGGCGAGCCGGTCGAGCGAGAAGACGCCCTCGGCGGTGGCTTCGACGTCGAAGAAGGAACGCTCGGTGGGCGGGTAGCCGATGAGTTCCGCGGCCCGGTTGGGCAGCGCCGCGGCGAGCGCGGCCGACTCGGCGGACTCCCACAGGAGTACCGCGCCCCACCGGTCGGTCTCCCGGTCGGATATCCAGAACTTCAGCCGCAGACCGGCCAGTTGACTGAACCGGTCGACCGCCTCCTCGCGCAGGAACCCGCGCAGCGAGTCGATGGTCTGCACGGAGTCCTTCAGGTCCCACCAGACGATTACCGCTCGCACGAGCGCACCACTCCGATCAGCAGGTCGCGGGTGATCCGCACGCCGTCCTCGGTGAGCACCGACTCGGCGTGGAACTGCATCGAGGCGAAGCCCTGTCCGCGCAGGGCGTGCACCTCACCGGTCTCGGTGTCGCGGCTGACCTCGACGATGCCGGCCTGCGGGTGCTCGAACTTGTCCTCGGCCAGCCGCGCCGCGAACGTGTTGTAGAAGCCGACCCGCTCCGGCGCACCGAAGAGGTCGATCTGCCGCTGGACACCCTGGTTGGGCACGGTCCTGCGGACCAGGTCGAGGCCGAGCAGGGTGGAGAGGACCTGGTGGCTGAGGCAGACCGCGAGGAACGGCCGCCGCTCGTCCAGCAGCCGGGAGACCACCGCCCTGAGGTGCGCGATCTTGGGGTGTGCGGTCTCGCCCGGGTCGCCGGGACCCGGTCCCATGACGACCAGGTCGTGGGCGTCGGTGTCGTACTGCTCGTCGAACCGGCTGACCGTCACCTTCAGGCCCATGGAGGCCAGCTGGTGGCCGATCATCGAGGTGAAGGTGTCCTCGGCGTCGATGATGAGCACGCTGCGGCCGGCGAGCTCCGGGACGGGCAGGGACCGCTCGGCGGTCTTGCGCAGCCAGAATCCGGCGATGCCCTCGTTGCGCTCCTCCAGGGCGCCCCGGACGTCGGCGTGCCGGGCGAAGCGGCTCGCGCCGCCCGCTTCGAGCGCGGACAGCAGTCCGGCCGCCTTCACCCGGGTCTCGGCGACCTCGCTCAGCGGGTCGGAGTGCCGTACGAGCGTCGCGCCGACACCGATGCGCACCCGGCCGTCGGCCGCTATGTCGGCGGTGCGGATGAGGATCGCGGAGTCCATGGTGCGGCCGCCGTCGGCGTCCCGGCCGATGAGCGCCATGACGCCGCTGTAGTAGCCGCGGCCCTCCGGCTCGTACCGGTTGATCACCTTGCAGGCGCTCTCCAGCGGGCTGCCCGTGACGGTGGGCGCGAACATCGTCTCGCGCAGGATCTCCCGTACGTCGCGGGAGGTCTGGCCCTCGATGAAGTACTCGGTGTGGGCGAGGCGGGCCATCTCCTTGAGGTACGGGCCGACGACGCGGCCGCCCCCCTCGCAGATCCGGGCCATCATCTTGAGTTCCTCGTCCACGACCATGTACAGCTCGTCGGCCTCCTTGCGGTCGGCGAGGAAGGCCATCACGCCGGGCAGGTCGGGACCCGCGGCCGGGTAGCGGTAGGTGCCGCTGATCGGGTTCATCACGGCGGTGCCGTCGTGCAGGCTGACGTGCCGCTCGGGGCTCGCGCCGACGAAGGTGCGCTCCCCCGTGTGGACGAGGAAGGTCCAGTAGGCGCCCGACTCGCGCTCCAGCAGCCGCCGGAAGAAGGAGAGCGCGCTGGTCGGCGAGTAGTGGGTGATCTCCGCGACGAACGAGCGCTTGATGACGAAGTTCGCGCCCTCGCCGTTGCCGATCTCGCGCTCGATGACCTCGCGGACGATCGCCGCGTACGCGTCGTCGTCCACGTCGAAGTGGCCGCCGGTCAGGGTGACGGGCTCGTCGGGGAGCCTGCGCAGCGCATCGGCCAGCGGGAGGACCGCCTGCTCGCCGACCGCCATGGTGATCAGCGGTTCGCCGTCGTCGGTGCCGGCGAACCCCCGCTCGGTGATCTGCCGGTAGGGAATGACGGCCAGGGTCTCGTGCCGCGGGCCGGTGACCGGGCCCTCGGGCACGGGGACCTCGGCGAGGGTGTCCACGCTCGACACCTCGCCGAGCAGCACCTCCAGGAGCTCCTGCCCGGTCGTCTCGGGCCGGTACAGCAGGGCGTACGCCGGTGCGTGGCCGGTCAGCACCCGGTTCAGCAGGTCCGGGATCACCGGGCACCGCCCGTCGTGGCGAGTCCGGCGAGCACGGACTTCGTGGTGAGCTCGGAGAGCACGGACTTGGTGGTCTTGACGACCCCCGCGCGCTGGGCGACGTAGTCCAGGGCCATCCGGTGCTGTGCCTCGGAGAAATCGGCCACGGCGTCCGCGACGAGGAAGGACTGGATGTCGTTGGTGAAGGCCTCCACGACCGTCGCCAGCACGCCCACGTGGGCGTACACACCGCAGACGACGAGCTGGTCGCGGCCCTGGGAGCGCATGCGCTCCTGCAGCTCCGACTTGAAGAAGGCGCTGTAGCGCCACTTGGTGAACACCCAGTCGGAGGGACCCGGTTCGATGGGGTCGACCACCCGGCGGTCCTCGGGCGAGACCTTCATTCCGGCGCCCCAGAAGTCCTTGAGCAGACCGCGCTCCTGCTCCGACATGCCGCCGGGCTGCGCGGTGTACGCGACCGGGATGCCGAGGGCGGCGCACTGTTCACGCAGCAGCGTCGCGTTGCGCACCAGGTCGCCGACCGGTGCCTCGCCCTCGGGGAAGGGGCGCAGGAAGTAGCGCTGCATGTCGTGGATCAGCAGCACCGCCCGGTCGGGGTCGACCGTCCAGTCGGCGGTGTTGACGGGGAGGTCGCCCTCGGAGGGCATGGGGTACGGGTCGATGGGCGGAATTCCCGCCATGGTCGCCTTCCTCTCGCTTGGGTGTGGGCTCTGGGTGTGGGTTCTGGGTGCGGGCTCTAGGTGTGGGTTCGGGTATCGGCTCCGGGTGTCGGCCCGGGCCCCGGCTCGGCGGCGGTTCAGACGCCGAGTGCGGCGCCGCCGTCGACGGTGAGGTCGTGCAGGGTGATGTGCGAGGCGTGGTCGGAGAGCAGGAACGCCACCGCCTGGGCCACATCACGGGGGTGGGCCAGCTTGCCGAGGGGGATCCCCACCCGGAATTCGTCGGCGATGCCGTCGATCGAGCCCCGCGCGCCGCTGCCGTCCGCGCCGCCGTCCGTCCAGAGGGCGGTCAGCATCGGGGTGGCGGTGGATCCGGGGGCCACGACGTTGCACCGGATCCCGTACCGGGCCACTTCCAGGCCCAGGCACTTGGTGAACATGGCCGTCGCCGCCTTGGACGCCGCGTAGGCGGCCATCCCGGTCCGGGGGGTGCCGGCGGCGTTCGAGGCGACGGTGACCACCGCCCCCGAGCGGCGTTCCACCATGCGGCCGACCACGGCGCGCGACACGAAGAAGACGCCGGTGGTGTTGACCGCGAAGGTGGCCGCCCAGTCGTCGTCGGACAGGGACACCGCCTGGCCCAGGCGCAGTACGCCGGCCGAGTTGACCAGGTACTCCACCGGGCCCAGGACCCGCTCGACGGTGTCGACCAGGCCGTCCACCTGCGACGAGACGGTCACGTCGCAGGTGAACCCCTCGACGTTCAGGCCCTCGGCGCGCAGTTTGGCGACGGTGTCGCCGAGCGTCTCGGCGTGCCGGTCCACGGCCGCCACGGTCAGGCCCCGCTCCGCCAGGGTGCGGACGACCTCCTCACCGATGCCGCCGGCCGCGCCGGTGACCAGGGCGATCCCGCTGTCCATCGTTTCCTCTCCGTACATCACTGTCCCCGTCCCCTTCAGCCGAGCCAGGCGGCAGCCACCGCGACGGCCTGCCGCGGGTTGAGGCGCGGGTCGCAGAAGCTCGTGTACTTGTTGCCGACCTCGTGCAGCCGGTCCTGGTCGGCGACGCACTCGGTGACCGCCTCGGGCGTGGTCTCCAGGTGGATGCCGCCGGCGACACCGCCCGCCCCGGTGACGGCGCGGTGGAACTCCAGGACCTCGCGCACCACGGTCTTCACGAGGCGCGTCTTGAGGCCCTCGGGGCCGCTGACGGTGTTGCCGTGCATCGGGTCGGTCAGCCAGATGACCGGGTGGCCGGCCTCCCGGACCGCCGCGACCAGCGCGGGGAGCTTCTCGCCGACCGTGTCGGCGCCCATCCGCGCGATCAGGGTCAGGCGGCCGGGCGTCTTGTCCGGGTCGAGCTTGAGGCACAGCGCGAGCAGGTCCTCGGTCGTCATGCCGGGGCCGACCTTGCAGGCCACCGGGTTCGACACCGAGGCCAGCAGCGCGACGTGCGCGCCTTCGACCTGACGGGTGCGCTCGCCGATCCACGGCCAGTGGGTCGAGCCGAGCAGCACCCGGCCGTCGGCCCGCGTCCGCATCATGGGCAGTTCGTAGTCGAGCAGCAGCGCCTCGTGGCTGGTCCACACGGTGGTGTCGGGGCGCGGGCTCCGCTCGTCCCGGTGCCAGCCGAGGCCTTCGATGACGCCGCGCGCCGCTTCGTAGCCCGTCAGCATGCGGGTGGGGTCTGGCTTGCGCAGCTCGGGATCGGGCTCGGGGGCGTTGACCATGTGGCCCCGGTAGACGGGGAGTTCGACGCCTCCGACGATCTCGGTCGGGTTGGAGCGCGGCTTGCCGTACTGGCCGGCTATCCGGCCCACCCGGATCACGGGCTTGTGCGAGATCATCTTCATGGTGCCGGCGAGCACTTCCAGCAGGCCGGCCTTGCGGGCCACGCTGTCCGCGGAAGAGTCGGCCCAGTCCTCGGCGCAGTCGCCGGACTGGATGATCTGGACGCGGCCCTCCGCGGCCCCGGCGAGCAGGGCGAGCAGGGCGTCGACGTCTTCGGCGTCGACGAGCGGGGGCCGGGATGCCAGTTCTTCCTGTACCCGCCCGAGCTCCGCGTGTTCTGCCCAGTCCGGCTGCTGCGCGGCGGGCAAGGAGCGGAGGAATTCGTGGACACCGTTCACCTGGTACCTCCTGGGGTGAAGTGATGCCGCCTCCGATCGGGTTCAGGAAAGCGGCCGCCGCCGACTCTGTCCGAAGCCGGTGGAGGGGATCAAAGGCGACCGCGGGACTATGTCAGATGGCGTCGAATATCCCTTTGGACATGACTTACTGTCCCGTTCGCGGTTGTCCCGCCCTGTCGACCGTCGGACACTCTGCTGGGCCATTCCGGGACAGGACGGGTGTCCCGCCAAAAGCAGAGGACGGAGCGGCGCCTTGAGTTTCGAAGAACAGTGGTCGCGCAAGATCGTGCACGTACCCCCGGGCGAGGGCCCAAGCCGTTGGGCATTCGGCGACAAGTACACGGTCAAATCGGGCGAGCACAACACCGGAAAGCACTTCTTCATGATGGAAGCGCTGGTCCCACCGGGTGGCGGCCCGCCTCCACACATCCACCACCACGAGGAGGAGGCGTTCTACGTCCTCGAGGGAAAGGTGGACATGTTCGACGGAACCGAGCAGCTGAAGCTGAACTCCGGCTCCTTCATCCACGTGCCTCGCGGCAGTGTCCATTCGTTCAAGAACGTCAGTGACGAGCCGTCGAAACTTCTCATTATGTTCATGCCCGGCGGTAAGGACGGATTCTTTCTCGGCGCCGGCGTCTCGGCGGACGACAATGCTCCGATGCCGCCGGCCTCCCAATATGAGCTGGACGTGGAGCGGGCACTCAGGGTCGCCGCGCAGTACGGCGATGAATACCTCTCGTAAATTCCATGTGAACGCCTTCATCGAAGGCTGCGATCTATTCACGAACTATTGACCCTGGAGCCCCTCATGCCCGGACCCCACGAACCCCACGGACTGATCGACGTTCACCACCACGCGATTCCGCCCGTCTACGCCGAGGCGCTCGGCGGGAAGACGGCCATCCCCGGCGTGGACTACCCCACCTGGACGCCCGAGGAGAGCCTCGAGGTCATGGACCGGCACGGCATCGACGCGGCCGTACTGTCCATCACCGCTCCGGGCGTGACCTTCCTCAAGGGCGACGAGAGCGCCAAGCTCGCCCGCCAGGTCAACGAGTACTTCGCCGAGCTGATCCGCCGGCACCCCGGCCGCTTCGGCGCCTTCGCGGTCCTGCCGCTGCCCGACGTGGCCGCGGCGCGGGAGGAACTGGCCTACGCCATCGACGAGCTGGGGCTCGACGGCGTCGGACTGCTCACCAGCTACGAGGACCGCTACCTCGGCGACCCCGAGTTCGAGCCGCTCCTCGCCGAGCTCACCGAGCGCGGCCTGCCGGTCCACGTGCACCCGATGACCCCGCCGTCGAAGGACCTCGCCACCTTCGATCTGCCGCCGTCGCTCTACGAGTTCACCTTCGAGACCACCCGCACGGTCGCCAGCCTGCTGTTCAACCGGACCCTCGACCGGCTGCCCGACCTGAAGCTGATCCTGTCCCACGCGGGCGGCACCCTGCCGTTCCTGGCCCAGCGCATGACGTACGGGCCGACCATCGGCGCGTACCTCACGGAGCGCGCGCCCGAGGACCTCATCGGGTCGCTCGGGCGCCTGCACTACGACATCGCGATGTCCGCCACCGAGTACGCCCTTCCGGCGCTCACCAAGCTCGCGGGCACCGGGAACATCCTGTTCGGCAGCGACTTCCCCTTCATGCCCGCCGCGCACACCACGGAGAACACCGCGGGCTTCCGCGCCTTCCCTGGGTGGTCCGACGAGGAGCGTGCGGCCATCGGCCGGACCAACGCGCTGCGCCTCCTGCCCCGCCTGTCCGAGCGGATCGAGAAGTCCTCCTGACGCCTCAGGGCGCCGCGAGGTCACCCACATTCCACGAAAGGTTTGCCAACAGCAATGACAGACGTATCGAACGGCCAGTGGAGTCGCAGGAAGCTGCTGGGCAATGCGGCGGCGGTCGTCGGCGCGAGCGCGGCGGTCACCGCGGGCGGCGCCCTCACCGCGCGGGCCGCCGGATCCGCGACGGGTCCCGCGGCCGGACCGGTCGCGGAGTTCCCCGCGGCGAAGGTCTCCCCGACCGACCCGCGCTACCAGGACCTGGTGCGCGGCATGAACCAGCGCTGGACCGGGCGCCCCGAGAGCGTGCGGGTGGTGGACTCCACCGCCCAGGTCCTCGCGGTCGTCCAGGAAGCCGCACGGGCCAGGAAGAAGCTCACCGTGCGCAGCGGTGGACACTGTTACGAGGACTTCGTCTTCAACGCGGACACGCAGATCGTCCTCGACATGTCCGAGATGACCTCCGTCTACTGGGACGAGAAGTACAAGGCCTTCGCCGTGGAGGCGGGCGCCACCCTGCTGGACGTCTACGAGCGGCTGTTCAAGGTCTGGGGCGTGACCGTCCCCGGCGGCATGTGCTATTCCGTGGGCGCCGGCGGCCACGTCAGCGGCGGCGGCTGGGGCATGCTCGCCCGCGAGCACGGCCTGATCGTCGACCACCTGTACGCGGTCGAGGTCGTCACCGTGGACGCCGCGGGCACCGCCCGCACCGTCCTCGCGACCCGCGAGGCGAACGACCCCCACCGCGACCTGTGGTGGGCGCACACGGGAGCGGGCGGCGGCAACTACGGCGTCATCACCCGCTACTGGTTCCGCTCGCCGAAGGCCACGGGCACGGCGCCGGACCAGTCGCTCGTCAAGCCGCCGGCCGAGGTCTTCATCAGCGCGATCTCCTGGAAGTGGGACCAGGTCACCGAGGCGGCCTTCACCCGCCTCACCCGCAACTTCGGTGCCTGGCACGTGGCCAACGGGGCGCCCGGCGGCAAGTACGGAAGCCTGATGAGCTTCCTGAAGCTCAACCACAAGTCCAATGGCGAGATAGGTCTGCTCACCCAGATGGACGCCACCGTGGCGAACGCGGAGCAGCTCCTGGAGGACTTCCTCGCGGCGGTCACCGAGGGCGTCGACATCCCGCACGGCCCGGTCACCAAGGCCATGGGCGAGCACGGCCCGATGCCGGAGTACTTCACCCCGCAGCGCATGGGCTGGCTGCAGGCCACCCGCTACCTGGGCACCACCAACAGCACCCTGGTGGACCCGACGCTGCGCGGCGACTACAAGTCGGCCTTCCACAAGAAGAACGTGACCGACGCGCAGATCGCCGCCTTCTGGAAGCACCTCAACCGCACCGACCTGCACAACCCCGGCGCGATGGTGCTGCTCAGCTCCTACGGCGGCAACGTGAACACCGTCAGCCCCGGCGCCACGGCCACCGTGCACCGGGACTCGGTCTTCAAGCTGCTCTTCCAGAGCTACTGGCCGTCCGCGGCCGACGACGCGGTCAACATCTCCTGGCTCCGCGATCTGTACGAGGAGACGTACGCGGCCACCGGTGGCGTCCCCGTGCTGAACGACGTCACCGACGGCTGCTACATCAACTACTGCGACATCGACCTGAACGACCCGGCCCACAACACGTCGGGCGTGCCCTGGTACACGCTGTACTACGGCTCCAACTACCCGCGCCTGCAGCAGATCAAGGCCGCGTACGACCCGGCGAACCGCTTCAGCCACGGGCAGTCCATCCGGCTTCCGTAGGACGAGCGGCACGACGGCGGGCCCGCCCGGCACCTCATGTGCCGGGCGGGCCCTTCGCGTTCTCCGGTTCACCGCCGGCTCCCGCGGCTCACCGCTGGAGCGGCGAGCCGAACCAGGCGCGCAGCGCCGCCGTCAGGGTCCGCGCGTCCTCCGGGATGCCGGCCGCGCTCCACGCCGTGTAGCCGTCGGGACGGACCAGGAGCGCGCCGGGGGTCCGTACGTCGGTCACCGCGGAGACCGTGGCGACGCGGTCGGCCCAGGGGCGGGCCGCTTCGAGCAGGTCGTCGCGCCCGCCGAGGTCGAGCAGCAGCGGCCGCCCGCCGTGCAGCAGCTCGGCCAGGCCCGTCTCGCCGCCGCCGGTCTTGAGCGGGATGTCGGGGGCGAGCAGCCCCGCCATGGGGTCGGCCGGGTCGCCGATGTCGTACCGCACCGCGGTGCCGCTGATCATTCCGCTGAGGTACTCGTTGACCTGGGGCATGTGCATCAGCTCGGTGAAGAGCTCGCGCAGCGCGTCGGTGCGCGGGTCCGGGTTCATCAGCGCGACCTGCGCGCGGACGTTGTAGAGCACCTTGGCGGCGACCGGGTGGCGCTCCGCGTGGTAGGTGTCGAGCAGCGCCTCGGGGGCCCAGCCCTGCACCTGCGCGGCGAGCTTCCAGCCCAGGTTGACCGCGTCCTGGAGGCCCAGGTTCAAGCCCTGGCCGCCGGCCGGGAAGTGGACGTGCGCGGCGTCGCCGGCGAGCAGGACCCGTCCGGTTCGGTAGCGCTCGGCCTGGAGGGCCGCGTCGCTGAAGCGGGTCAGCCAGCGGGGGTTGGCCATGGGCACGGGGTACCCGGCGATGCGCTCGACCTCGCCGCGCATCTCGTCGAGGGTGACGGGCGCGCCGCGGTCCGCGTGCGGGCCGCGGAAGTCATAGGTGGAGACCCGGCTGCGGCCGTACGGGTTGAGCCAGATCAGCGTCCAGCCGCGGGCGTTGCGCTCCCAGCCGGACGGCGCGCGGTACGGGTCGAGCAGCTCGACCTCGCCCATCAGCGCGCCCACCGTCGCCGGGGTGCCCTGGAAGTCGATGCCGCTGAGTTTGCGTACGGAGCTGCGCGCGCCGTCGCAGCCGACGACCCAGCCGGCCGTCAGCGTCCGCTCGGTCCCGGCCTCGTTGCGGACGGTCAGCGTGACGTGGTCCTCGTGCTGCCGGAGCCCGATCACCTCGCTGTCGCGCTCGACGCGGGTGCCGAGCGCGGTGGCCCGGCGGGCGAAGACCTGCTCGGCGTAGGCCTGCGGGCTGCCGACCATGGCGGGGCCCTCGTGGACGACCGCCGACAGGTCGAGCTCGAACATCCCGCCGAAGTGGAACGGCACCGGCCCGCGGGAATGCCCCAGGGACTTGTGCGCTCCGGGCTGTACGGCGCCCAGCAGGCCGCGCCGGTGCAGTGTCTGCGCGGTGCGCGCGTGCAGGGTGCCGGCCTTGGACTCCCCGGTGGGCTCGGGCAGGTGTTCCAGGACCGTGGCGCGTACGCCGTACAGGGCGAGCTCGGCGGCGAGCAGCATGCCGACCGGGCCGCCGCCGACCACGGCGACGTCGGTGTCCAGGGACATGGGGACCTCCAGGTTGCTGGGTGGTGCTGTGCGGGATCTTGGGCGTACGGGGTGTCTTGGACATGACGGAGGGGAAGCGGGCAGATCGTGCGCCGCTTCCCCTCCGTCCAGCGGTGGTGACGAGGTCACACCTTCGCGGGGGAGCTGACGGTGTGCTCCTCGCCCCGCTGGTCCGGGGCCCCCTGGACGGGGGTCTGGGTGGTGGCGGCGGGCTTGCCGGGGAGGGCGAGCGAGATGAGCGCGCCGAGGAGGATGCCCGCGGCGGCGATGTAGACGGCGGTCTGGGTGCCGTCCGCCATGCTGGTCTTGAGGGCGTCGCCGGCGAGCCCGTCGATGTTGGCGTTGGCGATGGCGATCAGGATGGCGAGGCCGACGGCGCCGCCGATCTGCTGGGTGGTGGAGGCCATGCCGGAGGCGATGCCCTGCTCGTGCGGGGCCACGCCGGAGGCGGCGGCGATCCACATGCCGGTCCAGGTGATGCCCTGGCCGATGCCCGCGATGACGAGGCCGGGGACGACGCTCGCGTAGCCGGCGTCGGCGGAGATCGAGTAGGCGAGGACGGCGGTGCCGATCGCGCCGACGACGAGTCCGGTGACGAGGGTCGTCCGGGTCGCGGTGCGGGTGGCCATGCGCTCACCGATCTGGGTGCCCGCGGCGATGGAGAGCGAGGGGACCAGGAAGGCCAGGCCGGTCTCCAGGGCGCTGAAGCCGTGCACGCTCTGGAAGAGGACGGTCAGGAAGTAGGGCAGGGAGCTGAAGGTGCCCATGAAGATGAAGGTGACGGCCATGCCGACCGCGAGGCTGCGGTTGCCGAAGAGGCGCAGCGGCATCAGCGGGTCCGAGCTCTTCGCCTCGATGAGGGCGAACAGGGCGAGCAGGGCGACGGCGACGACGGCGCTGATGATGATCTCGGTGGAGGCCCAACCGCTTTCGGGGCCCTGGACCAGCACGTAGACCAGCAGGGTCACGCCGAGCGTGGCGGTGATGGCGCCCGGCAGGTCGAAGCTGCGGCGTTCGGTGGCCTTGGTGTCGCGCGGCATGACGGCGAGGGCGGCGATGAGCACGATGCCGGCCAGCGGGACGTTGACGAAGAAGACCGAGGCCCAGCCGAAGGCGCCGGTGAGGACGCCGCCGAGGAGCGAGCCGAGGGTGAGGCCGGAGGCACCGGCGCCGCCCCAGATCGCGAGCGCCTTGTTGCGCTCCTTGCCCTCGGCGAACAGGGTGTTGATCAGTGACAGCGTGGCCGGGAAGAGCAGCGCGCCGCCCAGACCCTGCACCGCGCGGACCGCGATCATCGTCTCCGGGTTGCCGGCGAAGCCGCCGACCAGCGAGGACACGGCGTACAGGCCGAGGGCGAGGGCGAACATGTTGCGCTTGCCGAGCAGGTCGGCCGCACGCCCGCCGAGCAGGAGGAACCCGCCAAAGACCACCGCGTAGGCACTGACCACCCACTGGAGCGACTGGTCGGTGAAGCCCAGCTCCTCGCCGATCTCCGGCAGGGCCACGTAGAC
This sequence comes from Streptomyces sp. NPDC059957, assembly GCF_042730015.1. Taxonomy (NCBI): domain Bacteria; kingdom Bacillati; phylum Actinomycetota; class Actinomycetes; order Kitasatosporales; family Streptomycetaceae; genus Streptomyces; species Streptomyces sp. NPDC059957. The sequence continues at coordinate 116,083 of NZ_JBHWMB010000014.1, forward strand.
GATGTTGAAGTCCAGGGAAATGATCAGCTGGGCGAAGGCCAGGAGAGCAAGAATCCAGCCGAGGCGGGGAGTCCCCGTGCCTGACGGGGAGGCGGAACGGGTGGCAGACATGGGGCGTGACGACCTTTCGAGGGCTCAACGGTACGACTGTGTACGTACAATCACTGTTCACGGATAGTCGTACGGTTCCGAGGTGCCTGTCAACCGGATCCGGTGGGTGTGTCAGGTCGGGAACGGCCTCGGCCGGTTCGCGCACAAGTACTGACCAGCAACTGTTCGACCATCCTTGGACATACGAGCTACTTTTGAAGGCATGACTGTCAACCACCCGACCAGGGACCAGATCAAGCTGGAGAACGTGTTCACCGCGCTGGGCAACCCCATGCGTCTCACCGTGGTCCGCGCCCTGGCGGCCGGCGGCGAGTACCCGTGCGGGAGCCTGCTCGAAGGCGTCTCCAAATCGACGCTCACCCACCATTGGCGGGTACTGCGCGAGGGCGGCATCATCTGGCAGCGCCCGTCCGGCAGAGAGCTGCTCCTGTCCCTGCGGCGCGAGGATCTCGACGCGCGCTTCCCCGGGCTGCTCGACGCGGTCCTCGGTGCGATCTCGGTCGACGCGCTCCCCCACGCGGGCAGCGCCGGCCCCGGCTGATCCGCCCGTCCTCACCTCAGCACACCGGTTCGGCTCCGTCAGGTCAGGGA
>NZ_JBHWMB010000014.1:116794-137207 GCF_042730015.1 Streptomyces sp. NPDC059957
GGGCCCCCGCACGACCCGGACACCCCCCCCCTCCCTCCCCCCCCCCACGAAGGCGCCGCCGGGCCGGGCATACGGGAGCGGCCGGAGCCGGATGTACGGGAACGGCCCGGGCCGGGCGTACGGGAGCAGCCGGAGCCCGACGTACGGGAACGGCCGGAGCCCGACGCCCCGGTCAGGCCGCCCGGGGAGCCGGGGAGGCGCCCAGCAGGGCGCTGCGGCCCGCGGGCCAGACCACCGTCGCGGGTCCGCCGTTCGGGCGGCGCTCCGCCGCGAGCGAGTGGCCGCGCTGCGGCACCACGCGCCGCCCGGAACGGCGCAGGGCCGCGAAGTACCGCTCGTCGAGGTGCCCGTGGCCGCTGTGCCGGACGAGCAGGACCGAGAGCTCGGCGTCCAGCTCGCAGTGGCGGCCGAGCGCCAGTCCGGCTTCCACCCACTGGCCGAGCACGGCGTGCCGGGTCTCCTCCAGGGCCGCGATGCGCTCGCCGAGCCAGGCCCCCGCGTCGATCCCGGCGAAGGCCGGGCCGGACCACAGGTCCAGGGCTCCGCGCAGCCGGCGGGCCGCCTTCTCGAAGTCCCCGCAGGAGATGGCCCGGTAGCCCGCGCCCGCCTCGCGCTCGAACTCGCGGAAGTCGCAGCGGCCGCCGCCGGTGTCGAGAAGATACCCGCCGGGTACCGCGGACAGCACCGTGTCGGGAGTCCGTACCGCACCCGGACCGGACTGCAGGGCGCCGGCGAACTGCTCGCGGAGCATGCGCACCGCGGCGTGGGCGACGGCCCGGGTGTGCTCGGGCGGGGCGCAGCTGGTCAGCTCGTCGGCCAGTACCGACACGGGCACGACCTGGTCGGCGTGGGCCGCGAGGACCGCCAGTACGTGCCGGGCCTCCGGGGTGGGCGTCGCGATGGGGACCCCGTTCTCGGTGACACGCAGCCCTCCGAGTACGTCAATGTCCACGGTTCCCTCCCTGGAGGCACGACACAGTGACGCTGGGAATCAGAAAAATAATACCCGGAAGGATTTTTTGCAAGCCAATGGAGGGCGAGGGTCCGGACGCACGGAACGAGGCCTCGGACGCCCGGACGCGGACATGCCGATGCCCGGACGGGGACCCCTTTCCGGGCCCGTCCGGGCATCCGCACATCCGTCACCGCCGCCGGCGCCACGCCACCGTCAGGGGCGCGCTCCGCCCGCGCGGCTCTCCTCCTGCACGCCGGCCGCCGAGGGCCACGGATCGGCGTCGACGCCCTCCACCTGCCGGGGCACGCCCGAGACGCAGCCGTAGTCACACGGATGCGTCCCCTGCGGTCCGTACAGCGCCCGCGCCCCCCGGCCCGGGGCCGTGTCCAGCCGGATCGCCAGGGACGGCACCACCAGGTTCGGCATGACATGGGTGTAGAGGGCCGAAACCTGCTCCTCCATGTCCATTCCGAGCATGTGGGACATCATGTTGAGCCCCGCGTAGGACCCGACGATCAGCCGCGCCGGCACGATGGGGTCCACGGTCGCCAGCAGCTCGCCGCGCTCCTTGGCCTCCGTCATCAGCGAGAGGTGGAGGTCTATCCACGCCTCGTAAGGGGAGGCCCGGTCGAGGCTCAGGCCGGTCTGGTCCAGCGTGAGCCGCGCGCTCGCCCGCATCAGGACGTCGTGCCGCAGCCGGTGCGAGAAGATCATCCCGGTGTCCACGAACTCCTGCACCTTGAACGCCTGCGGCATCGCGCGCGGGGCCGAGGCCACCTGGGCGTCGATCACCGCCTGGGCGAGGTGCTCCTTCGAGTCGAAGTGGAAGTAGAGCGCGCCTTTGGTCACCTTGGCGATGTTGACGATGTCCGAGAGCTTGGCCGATTCGTAGCCGCGCTCCTCGAACACCACCGCGGCCGCCTCCAGGATCGCCCGGCGGGTGCGTACCGCACGGTCCTGCTTGACCTGTGGTCGTTCTGTCCTCATGTGATGCGACCTCTCCCGCCCCCATCCGTCATGCCGCTGCTCCCGCCTTCCGGGGCAAGCGGCGGATGGAGTCTTTATCTCCCCCGCCATCCCTCGTACACCGGCGCTTTACATGCCACTGGGTACGTTCTTGCTAAGGGCAGTTTCACACCATGGAGAACCCGCCGTCCACCGGCATCGTCACACCCGTGACGAATGAGGACCTCGCGCTGCAGAGCCAGGCGGCGGCCTCGGCGATCTCCGAGGGCTCCGCGGTTCGCGGCTGCGGCGTCCCCGCGTGCAGCTCGGCCTCGATGCCGGGCACGGCCGCGAACCACTGCTCGACCACCTCGGTGCGGGAGGTTCCGGGCGCGACCGCGTTCACCCGGATGCCCTGGGCGCCGTACTCGGCCGCGGCCGCCTTGGTCAGGCCGATGACCGCGTGCTTGGCCGCGACGTACGGGGCCGCCACCGGGGTGGCGAGCAGCCCGCCGACGCTGCTGTTGTTGACGATCGCTCCCCCGCCGGTCTCCAGCATCGCGGCGATCTCCGGGCGCAGGCAGTTCCACACCCCGCGCACGTTGACTTCCATGATCTCGTCGTAGAGCTGGTCGTCCATCTCGTGCAGCGGCGTACGCCCCACGCCCCAGCCGGCGTTGTTGAAGGCGCAGTCCAGCCGGCCGAACTCCTCGACCGCGCGGGCGACGGCGGCCTCCGCGTCGGCGCGCCGGGTCACGTCCGTCACCACGTACGCCGCCTGCGCGCCCTGCGCCCGCAGCTCCTCGGCGAGCTCCTTGATCCGCTGCTCGCGCCGGGCGGCGAGCACCACCCGGGCGCCCTCCCGCGCGAACACCCGGGCGGCCGCGGCTCCTATGCCACTGCTCGCCCCCGTGATCAGCGCCACCTTGCCCTCCAGTAGGCCGTTCCCCTGCATTGCCGTTCCCTTCATCTCCACGTCCTCGCACTCGGTGCGCCGCCCCGCCCCGGCGGGCACGGGCGGCGGCGGGTTCAGGCCGCGCGGACGACGCCCGCAGCGGCCTCCGCGTCCACCGCGCGCAGCAGCTCCTCGTCGATCTCGCCGAGCGAGCCGACCAGGTTCCGCACTCCGGCTTCGCGCATCTGGCGCCCCTGGAAGCCGTGTTCGAAGGTACTGGGGTGCCCGATGAACGGCACACCCAGGTCGAGGGCCACCTCGGCGACACGTGCCACGTCGTCCACGAACAGCGCCTGGGAGTGGTCGAGTCCGAACCGGTCGACGGTGATCTCGTGGACGCCCGGGCGGAACGTGTCCGTGCTGATGTAGCCGGGGCCGTCGAAGAGGTGCGCGAAGTGCCCCAGATGGCGGTCGAAGTGCTCCTTGTCGAGGCCGCCGTAGCAGACGGTCCGCAGCCCGAGGCCCCGGAGCCGGAGCAGGAGTTCCCGGGCCCCCTCCATCACGTGGAGCGGATGCTCGGCCAGATAGGCGGCGCGCTCCTCGAAGTACACCTCCAGCAGGCGCTCCGGGGCCCAGTCGAGCCCCGCGGCACGGGCCAGGGCCGGGGCCGCGAGCGCCCGGGGCTGAGAGAAGATCTCGCGCTCCACTTCGCCGTCGTAGGTTCCGCCCCGGCGGGTGATGAACGCGTGAATGACCGGGCTGAAGGTGTCGTTGAGCAGGACGCCGTCGATGTTCAGGGCGGCGAGCCGCAGGTGCTGCAGGGGGCGCATGGCGCTCCGATCACGCGGGGGAGGGCCGGCGCAGACGGGTTCTGGACTCCGAATCAGCCGCGACGCGGGCGCACTCGGTAGCCCCCCGAAAAATACCCAGCAGTATCCGCGTTGCTCTGCAGCGGGAAAGATACCGGACGTCAGCTGATTCTCGCCAGGCCGCATGATCTCACTGATGTTCCGTAGCCCACACCACAAAACGGCGCCTGTGCGGATATTTGCCGTAACTCGTGCGCCCTGACGGCAACTTGACCTGTGGCTTGCGTCACTCAGTGCGGACGCAGGCGTACCCCTTCAGCCAAAATCGACCCGATAACCAAACTCGGAAGTACGTACTCTGACGCCCGTAGAGGTTTGCTGCACTCGTCCACGATGAGGGACTTCATGATCACGACCTTGGAACCGACGGACTTCACCACGTCAACTCCGGCCGAGCACTGCGCGTGTAGGGCCCAGACGGACAACAGGCTGGCGGCCACGGTTCCGAGGGCCCTCGTCCACCGGGCGGCAGTCGCCGAGGTCTTCCTCACCGGAATGTGCCGCATCACCGAGGACCGCTTCCACATCAAGGCCCAATGGCCGCGCGGGCACAGCTTCTTCGCCCCCATAGCGGGCTCCCACTACGACCCGATGCTGATCGCCGAGACCATCCGGCAGGTCGGCGCGTACCTGGCCCACGAGGCCTTCGACGTGCCGATCGGACACCAGTTCCTGCTCTGGTCGCTGGAGTACTCCACCGTCCCCGAGCAGCTCGTCTTAGGCGGGGCCCCCGCGGACCTCGACCTCATCGTCACCTGCCCCGAGATAAGACGTCGGGGCAACAGACTCACGGCGCTCACCTACGAGGTGGTGGTCCGTCAGGAGGACCGCGTCGTCGCCACCGGGCGCGTCGGCTACACCGTCACCTCCCCCGCCGTGTACCAGCGGCTGCGTGCCAAGCAGCTGGCCACAGAGCCGGTCTCGGTGCTCGGATCCGCCCCGGTCCCGCCCGCCGAGGTGGGCCGGCTCTCCCCCTTCGACGTGGTCCTCTCCGCGTCTTCCGACCCGCGGGTATGGGAACTGCGCTACGACATCCGCCACCCCGTGCTCTTCGACCACGTCGGCGACCACGTGCCCGGCATGGTCCTCCTGGAAGCCGCCCGCCAGGCCGTGACCATCGGCAGCGAACCCGGTGTCATGCCGGTCTCCGTCATGAGCACCTACCAGCGCTACGCCGAGTTCGGCAGCCCGCTGTGGATCCATGCGGAACGCGCCCCGGCGAACCCGGGCGCCGCCGCGTCCCGGTCGGTCCGGGTGACGGGCTTCCAGGACGGCGAGCAGGTCTTCGAGGCCGTCGTCGTCACCGAGCCGGTCGGGTCCGTTCCGCCGCGCTTCTGACGGGACGAGCCGCCGACGTCCGAACACCGGGCGGCCGTGCCGGGAACACCCGGTACGTCCGCCACGGTTGTACCGACCGGGGACCGGCGCCGCACGGGCGGGGACCACGGAGACCGCGAGGTCGTCCGCCCCACCAGGATCCGGCCCCCGGGATCGCGGCACGTCCGCCGCGCACTCGGACCAAGACGTACGTCCGCAGGAGGACTGTTTCATGGCTGACCGGCCCTTGACGCTCATGGCAGTGCACGCCCACCCCGACGACGAGGCCACCGGAACCGGAGGGGTCCTCGCGCGGTACGCGGCGGAGGGCATCCGCACGGTCCTCGTGACGTGTACCGACGGCCGCTGCGGTGACGGGCCGGGAGGCACCAAGCCGGGCGGTCCCGGTCACGACCCCGAGGCCGTCGCCGCCGTGCGCCGCCGGGAGCTCGACGCGAGCTGTGGCGTCCTGAAGGTCAGCGACCTGGAGACGCTGGACTACGCCGACTCCGGAATGATGGGCTGGCCGAGCAACGACGTCCCCGGATCCTTCTGGCAGACCCCCGTGGAAGAGGGCGCCGCCCGGCTCGCGGAGCTCATGCGGCACTACCGGCCCGACGTGGTCGTCACCTATGACGAGAACGGCTTCTACGGCCACCCCGACCACATCCAGGCCCACCGGATCACGATGGCGGCGCTGGAGATGACCGAGCTGACGCCGAAGGTCTACTGGACGACGATGCCCCACTCGACGATGCGGCGGTTCGGCGAGATCCTGCAAGAGTTCAGCGAGGACACGCAGGACGCGCCGAAGGCGGACCCCGCCGAGGCCTCGGAGACCTCGGAGACCTCCGAATCCGCCGAGCCCTCCGAGTCCTCCGCGATGGCCGACATCGGCCTCCCCGACGACGAGATCTCCACGTGGGTGGACACCCTCGCCTACAGCGGTCAGAAGTTCGACGCGCTGGCCGCACACGCCAGTCAGGGCGAGGGCATCTTCTTCCTCAAGATGGGCAAGGAGAAGTTCGGCGAGCTGATGGGCACGGAGACCTTCGTACGCGTCAAGGACTCCACCGGGGCGGCCCTGCCCGAGAACGACCTCTTCGCCGGCCTGCGCTGACCCGCCCGCCGGGGGTGGCGCGGTGAGGGGAGCGGGGGCGGGGAGCGGGCCGGGCCCGATCCGGAACACAGGCCCGCGGGCCGGGCAGGATCCGAAAGATTCGGCCTAGGGCCTGTCGTCAAACTCCTGCCTGCCTCGCGGGCGACGACGGGGGTTTGACGACAGGCCCTAGCCCCGGGCCGCGAACGTCAGCCGGAACAGCGCGCCCCCGCCCGGGGCGGCCTCGGCCACCAGCTCCGCCTCGTGCGCCCGCGCGATCTGCCGGGCCATCGCCAGCCCGAGCCCCGACCCGGGCAGGGCCCGCGCCGCCCCCGCCCGGTAGAACCGGTCGAAGACGTAGGGCAGATCCGCCTCCGAGATCCCCGGCCCGTGATCCCGTACGGTCACCTCCGCGCGGCCGTCCCCCCGAACGGCCAGCGCCACCTCCACCTCCGCTCCCCCCGGGCTGAACTTCGCCGCGTTGTCCAGCAGGTTCCCCAGCAGCCGGCTGAGCCGCGCCGGGACCCCGGGAACCACCACCTCCCCCTCCTCCCGGGACGACGACGGTGACGGTGACGGCGTCCGCACCCGGAAGGCCACCCCCGGCCAGTGCGCCCGTGCGGCCCCCGCGCAGTACTCCACCAGCGGAGCCAGCCGCACCTGTTCCACCAGCAGCTGCGGCTCCTCGTCGCGGGCCAGCTCGATCAGGTCGTTGACCAGCCCCGTCACCTCCCGCAACTGCCGCCCGAGCGCCAGCGAGGCCCGCTCCCGCTGCTCCGCCGTCAGCCGGTCGCCCCGCGCGAGCAGCTCAGCGTTCGTCCGCAGCGCGGTCAGCGGGGTCCGCAGCTCGTGCGAGGCGTCCGCTACGAGCCTGCGCTGCGCGGTGACGGACTGTTCCAGTTCCCCCAGCATGGTGTTGAAGCTCCCGGCGAGCCGGGTGACCTCGTCCTCGCGGCCCCGCCCCGGAGGCGGCAGTTCGATCCGGTGCCTCGGGTCCCGCGTGGCGGCGATCCGCTCGGCGGTGGCAGTGAGCCGGGTGACCGGCGCCAGGCCCGTGCGCGCGACCCAGTAGCCGAGCACCGCGGCCAGCAGCACTCCGGCGGCCGCGGTGACGGCGAGCCGGCGGGCGGCCCGGTCGATGCCGGTCTCCACCGAGTCGGAGCGTACGGCGACCTGGAGGGCACGGTCCTTGAGGAAGTCGGTGGTGAGCATCCGCGCGGGATGCCCCTCGACGACGATGTCCGTGTAGAAGGGGGCCCGCTCCCGCAGGGCCACCAGCCGGGTGGCCGGGGCCACGGGCATCCGGTACGCGCCTTCCCCGCCCCCGCCCCCCGGGTCCTTCCGCGGGTCGGCCGGGACGATCTGGACGCAGGCCGGCGCGGCCAGGTACCGGCAGTCCCAGGCAGCGGTCCCGGGCGGGGAGTCACCGTACTGCTTCGCGGCGAGCCGGGCGGCCTGGGTGAGGCTCAGGTCGAGCTGCTGGTAGAGCGCGGCCCGCCCCTCCAGGAAGGCGGCGGTGCACACGCCGAGCGCGACGAAGGCCACCGCCGCCGTGACGGCCAGCGCCAGCCGGGTCCGCAGCGGCCGCCTGCGCCGCCACCGCGCTCCGCTCCCCCGCCGGCTCACGCGGCGTCCAGCCGGTAGCCGACGCCGTGCACGGTGTGCACCAGCCGGGGCTCACCGCCGGCCTCGAGCTTGCGGCGCAGGTATCCGACGTAGACGGCAAGGGAGTTGGAGTCCGGCCCGAAGTCGCGGCCCCACACCAGCTCCAGGACGAGCTCGCGCGGCAGCACCTGCCCGGGGTGGCGCATGAGCAGTTCGAGCAGCGCCGACTCGGTGCGGCTGAACTCCAGCGGCCGCTCGCCGCGCCGCCCGGTGCGGGTGGCGGGGTCGAGCACGAGGTCCCCGTACTCGAGCAGCGCCCGTCCCCCGGCCGGATCGTCGGGGGCTGCCCGCCGCAGGAGGGCCCGTACCCGGGCCACGAGCTCGTCGAGCGCGAACGGTTTGACCAGGTAGTCGTCGGCGCCGGCCTCCAGCCCGTCGACCCGGTCGCTCACCGCGTCCAGGGCCGTGAGGACGAGGACGGGCGTACGGTCGCCCACCGCGCGCAGCTGCCGGCACACGGCGAGCCCGTCCAGCACCGGCATCATCACGTCGAGGACCACCGCGTCCGGCTGCCAGAGCGCCACCTCGGACAGCGCGGCCAGCCCGTCCGCCGCGCCGCGCACCTCGTACCCCTCGACGGCGAGGCCGTCCTCGACGGCGGCCCGCACCTCGGGCTCGTCGTCCACCACCAGAATCCGCTGCATGTACCAAAGCCTCCCAAATGCTCCGGGAGAACCTCTTAGAACCTTCTTAGGGCGCACCGGAAGGCTTGCGTCCATGACCTCCTCACCCTCACGCTCCGCCTCGCCCCGGTCCTCGTACCGGCCGCTGTCCGTCGTGATCGGCGCGGGCGGCACCGGCGGCCACATCTATCCCGGCCTCGCCCTGGCGGAGGCGCTGCGCGCCGCCGTCCCCGACGCCGTGGTCTCCTTCATCGGTACCGAACGCGGCCTGGAGACCGAGCTGATCCCGGCCGCCGGCTACCGCCTGCACACCGTGGACATGATCCCCTTCGACCCGGCGCTGGGCGCCAAGCGCTACCTCCTGCCGGCGGCTCTGCTGCGCTCGGCCGGGCAGGCGCGGGCCGTGATCCGGGCGCAGGGCGCGCAGGTGGCCGTCGGCATGGGCGGCTATCCGAGCGCGCCCGCCGTGCTCGGGGCCCGGCTGGCCGGGCTGCCGGCGGTCATCCACGAGTCCAACGCGGTACCGGGCCGGGCCAACCAGTTCGCGGCCCGCCTCACCCCGCACATGGCCGTGGCCTTCGACCGCAGCCGGGAGCACCTGGCGGGCGGGGCGCGGGCGCTGACCACCGGAATGCCCATCTCCGCGGCGCTGTCGGGCCTCGCCGAACTGTCCCGCCCCGAGCGGGCGGTCCTGCGCACCGAGGCCCGGCGGGAGCTCGGGGTGCCGGACGGGCGGCGGCTGGTGGTGTTCAACGGCGGCAGCCTGGGCGCCGTACGCCTGACCTCGGCCGCGGCCGGGCTGGCCGCCGCATGGCAGACGCGCGAGGACGTACAGCTGCTGATCAAGACGGGTCCGGCTGCGCTCGCGGACACCGTGGCCGGGCTGTCCGCCTCGGGCGGGCGGCGGATCGCACGGGCCGTGCCCTACCTGGACCGGATGGACCTGGTCTACGCGGCCGCCGACCTGGTGGTGTGCCGGGCGGGCTCGGCCACGGTGGCGGAGCTCGCGGCCACCGGGGTGCCCGCGGTGCTGGTTCCCTACCCGCACGCCCCGGGCGACCACCAGACCCACAACGCCCGGGTGCTCTCCGACGCGGGCGCCGGCCTGCTGCTGGCGGACGCCGAGGCCACGGCCGGCCGCCTCGCGGAGCTGCTCGCCCCGCTGCTGGCCGACCCGGCGCGGCTCGCCGCGATGGCCGGCGCGGCAGACCCGGGCCCGCACGCCCGGGCCGCCGAACTGCTGGCCTCGCAGGTCCTGCGGGTCGCCGGCTTCCCCTCCTTCTCCCCCACTCCCCTGGAGCTCGTATGACCACGCCCACGCCCACGTCCACGTCCGCGCTCGCTTCCACGCCCGCGCCCACGTCCACGCCCACGTCCGACTGGACCGGCCGGACCGTCCTCGTCACGGGCGCCGAGGGCTTCATCGGCTCCACCCTCGTCGACCTGCTGGTCGCGCGGGGCGCGAAGGTGCGCGCCTTCGTGCACTACAAGCCGTACGCGGAGAAGGGCCACCTGGCCCGCTACCTGGCCGACCCGGGCAGCCCCGTGGAGATGTGGGCCGGCGACGTCCGCGACGCGGGCCGGGTCAGCGACGCGGTGGCCGGCTGCGACACGGTCTTCCACCTGGCGGCACTGATCGGGATCCCGTACAGCTACGCCTCGCCCGGCGCGTACGTCCAGACCAACGTCACCGGGACCGAGAACATGGCCGAGGCCTGCCGCCGCCACGGCGTGCGCCGCCTCGTCCACACCTCCACCAGCGAGGTCTACGGGACGGCCCTGACGGCCCCGATCTCCGAAAGCCACCCGCTCCAGCCGCAGTCCCCGTACTCCGCTTCGAAGATCGGCGCCGACATGACGGCGTTGTCCTTCCACCACGCGTTCGAACTGCCGGTGACGGTGGTCCGGCCGTTCAACACCTACGGCCCGCGCCAGTCGGCCCGCGCGGTCATCCCCACCATCCTCGCCCAGCTCCACTCGGGCGCCCGGGAGGTCCGCCTGGGCTCCCTGGCCCCGACCCGGGACTTCACCTACGTGACCGACACCGCGGCCGGCTTCCTCGCGGTCGCGGAGTGCGACCGGGCCCTGGGCGAGGTGGTCAACCTCGGCACCGGGGAGGAGATCTCCATCGGTGACCTGGCCCGGGCCCTGATCACGGCCTCGGGCCGGGACGCGGAAGTGGTCGTCGACCCGGCCCGGCTGCGCCCCTCGGGCAGCGAGGTCCAGCGCCTGCTGTCGGACAACTCCCGGGCCCGCGACTGGGCCGGCTGGAAGCCCGAGGTCTCCCTCCAGGAGGGCCTGACCCGCACCTCGGAGTGGATAGCCGCCCACCTCCACCTCTTCGCCCCGGACCGCTACCAGGTCTGAGGCGGAGCCCCGGTGGCCGGAACCACGTCCGGCCACCGGCGGGTCAGGCGGCGGCGTTCGGCCCCTGGATGGCCTTGACCTTCTGCAGCGCGGTCAGCCTGCACACGAAGACGATGGCCAGGACGGCGGCCGCGGCAATGGCCAGATCCGAGATCGCGCGGAGGGCGAAGGCGTCGAGCAACTCCGCGTCCGTCCCGGCCGGGTGCCGGAAGCCGACGAAGAGCCTGAACACCCAGCTGCCGGCGAACACCACCCACCAGGCGGTCACCAGGGCACCCGAGTTCGGGCGGAAGGAGCCGTCGGGCGCGTTCTGGGCGCTTGCTTCCCAGGTCTCCCGCGCCACCCGGTACGGAAGCACGAAGTTCGCGATCGGGACGAACCACCCGCCGATGGCCCAGCCGGCGGACTGGCTGAATCCGTCGGGACGGAACACCTGGCCGTTGAGGCGGACCCGGTGGAACCACATGAGGAAGACCACGACCAGGGCCAGGTTGAGGTACTTCTGCCCGACGATGATCAGGGACTGGAGGGAATCGACCAGGTCGAGGTCCGCCTGCTCCAGGCCGGCGGGATCGGCGATCACCTGCGTCATCAGCTGCCGGGCGCGGTAGTCGACCGTCACGGAGAAGAGACCGAGCACGGCTGCGAGGGACAGCAGCAGGGTCAGCGCCGTCGCCGGCCCCTGCGGGGAACGAAGCTCCCCGACAGGCTGCGGCAATGGCGTCGCGGACAACTGGGACATGACGAAGTACCCCCCACGGGAACGTATGACACATAAAAGGGGCCACCCGACGGGCGGCCCGAGCCCGACCGAAGATAAGCCATGCCCGAGCCCACCGCCTACGCCTTCCCATTGCGCGGGCGAACATGGAAATCCACGGCTACGGGCTGCGCAGACTGCGCACGTCCAAGTGCCGCAGCACCCGGTCGACGATCTCCGGGTCCGCGCCCGGCTCGCTGCGCGCGGCCAGCACCTCGTGCCGGGCGGCGGACATCATCTCCCGCTGGATGCGCTGCACGTCGCGGATCCGCTCCACCCGCTTCGCGTACGCCTCCCGCCGCTCCTCGTCGACCATGTCGGGGCTGATCCGGGCGCCCACGTCGTACGCCCTGCGGTAGAGCACCTCCACCAGGTCCTCGGGCAGGTCCTCCACCTCCTCGATCTCCTTCAACCGCCGCTTCGCGGCTTTGGCGGCGCGGATCGCCAGGGCGCGGGCGATCTCCGCCTCCGCGTCCGAGTCGGCCTCCACACCGAGCCGGCGGACCAGCCACGGCAGGGTCAGCCCCTGGACCACCAGGGTGGTCATGATCACGGCGAAGGCGATGAAGACGATCTCCTGCCGGGCCGGGAAGGGATCTCCCGCGTCCGTCTCGAAGGGAATGGCGAGCGCCAGCGCCACGGAGGCCACTCCCCGCATGCCCGCCCACCACATGACCACGGACTCCCGCCAGCTCAGCGGGATCTCCTCGTCGTAGTCGCGCCGCGAGTGGAGCCGCTTCGCGAGCCAGCCGGCCGGCAGCAGCCACACCAGCCGTACGCCGACCACCACCGCGACCACGGCCGCCGCCCACCCGGCCATCTCCCAGGCGCGGCCGCCGGCCGCCCCGAACACGTGGTGCAGCTCCAGCCCGATCAGTCCGAAGGCGACACCGGTGACCAGCATGTCGACGACCTCCCAGAACGTGTGCCCGGCGAGCCGGCCCAGCACGTCGTCGGCGTCGGTCGCGTACTCGGCGAGGAACAGCGCCGTGGTCAGCACGGCCAGCACCCCGGAGCCCCGGAACTCCTCCGCCACCACGTACGCCACGAACGGCACGAGCAGCGTCAGCCCGATCTGGAGCGTGGCATCGCCGAGCCGTCCCATGAGCCGGTTGGCGGCCCAGCCGAGCCCGAGTCCCACCGCGACGGCCACGACGGCCGACAGCACGAACTCGCCGAGCGCCTCCGGCCACGAGAAGGTGCCGCTGACGGCGGCGGCGATGGCCACGTGGTAGAGCACGATGGCGGTGACGTCGTTGAAGAGCCCCTCGCCCTCCAGGATCGACACCATGCGCCGGGGCAGTCCGAGCGATCCGGCCACGGCGGTGGCGGCGACGGGGTCGGGCGGGGCGACGAGCGCGCCGAGCGCGACGGCCGCCGCGATCGAGAGCCCTGGCACCAGGGCGTGCGCGGTGAAGGCGACGGCCGCGGTGGTGACGAAGACGAGGGCGACGGCGAGCAGCAGGATGGGCCGCACATTGGCGGCGAACTGCCGCCAGGAGGTCCGCTGCACGGAGGCGTACAGCAGCGGAGGCAGCACCAGCGGCAGGATGTACTCGGGCGGGATGTCGACATTGGGCACCACGGGCACCAGGGCGAGCACCACCCCGCCGAGCGTCATCAACACCGGCGAGGGCAACCCCAGCCGGTCCCCGAGCGGCACCGTCACCACGGCCCCGAGCAACAGCACGAACAACAGCAGGAGCTGATCCACTCCCACACACTGCCAGCCCACCACCCCCGCCACCGCGGACCGAACCACGTGTCGGCCCCCACCGACACATCCAGCCCCACCGGCGCCTGAGGTGGGGGACGGCCCCGCAGGGCTGCGCGCACCCCGGCCGGGCTACGGCAAAGCGCGCCGCATCGACCGGTGCGGAATCCCCGCGTCCTCGAACTCCGGCCCGTAGGCCGCGTACCCGAGCCGCTCGTAGAACCCCATCGCATGGGTCTGCGCGCCCAGGTCAACGGCCGCAAGGCCCAGCCGAACCGCCTCGGCCTCGATCGCCCGCACCAGCAGGGCCCCCACCCCGAGCCCGCGCGCGGACTTGGCGACGGCCAGCCGCCCGAGCGAGCCGACCTCCGGGGAGCCCGTCTTGCCGAGGGCCCGCGGCCCGTACAGCAGCCGGCCGGTGCCCAGCGGTGCCCCGTCCGGCCCCTCGGCCAGCACGTGCACCGCGATCTCGTCGTACGCGTCGTACTCGATCGACTCGGGCACCGACTGCTCGACCACGAAGACCTCGGTCCGCACGGCGAAGCAGGCCTTCAGGTCCGCCTCGGTGGCGACGACCCGCACAACAACACCACCGGCAGTCACTCGCTCTCCTTGCGGATCACGTCCAGCGCGTTCTGCAGGTCCGCCGGGTACGTGCTCGCGAACTCGACCCACTGCCCGTCCGAAGGGTGCTCGAACCCGAGCCGCACCGCGTGCAGCCACTGCCGCGTGAGCCCGAGGCGCTTGGCGACGGTCGGGTCGGCCCCGTAGGTCAGGTCGCCGACGCAGGGGTGCTTGTGGGCGGCCATGTGCACGCGGATCTGGTGCGTGCGGCCGGTCTCCAGCTTGATGTCCAGCAGCGAGGCGGCGCGGAAGGCCTCGATCAGGTCGTAGTGCGTGACGGAGGGCTTGCCCTCCTGGGTCACGGCCCACTTGTAGTCGGCGCTGGGGTGCCGACCGATCGGCGCGTCGATGGTGCCGCTCATCGGGTCCGGGTGGCCCTGCACCAGCGCGTGGTAGCGCTTGTCGACGACCCGCTCGCGGAACTGGTTCTTCAGCGAGGTGTACGCGCGCTCCGACTTCGCGACGGCCATCAGGCCGGACGTGCCGACGTCGAGCCGGTGCACGATGCCCTGGCGCTCGGAGGCGCCGGAGGTGGAGATGCGGTAGCCGGCGGCGGCGAGGCCGCCGATCACGGTGGTGCCGGTCCAGCCGGGGCTGGGGTGGGCGGCGACGCCGACCGGCTTCATGATGACGACGATGTCGTCGTCGTCATGGACGATCTCCATGCCGGGGACGGGCTCGGCCACGAGCTCGACCTTCCGGGGCGGCTCGGGCATCTCGACTTCGAGCCAGGCGCCACCGTGCACACGCTCGGACTTCCCGACGACACTGCCGTCGACCAGCACCTTTCCCGCGGCCGCGAGTTCGGCCGCCTTCGTCCGGGAAAAACCGAACATACGGGCGATAGCGGCGTCGACGCGCTCGCCCTCGAGGCCATCGGGTACGGGCAGGGTGCGGATCTCGGGAATCGTACTCACCTGTCGAGTATGCAGGACTCGACAGAAGACCATTCCCGCGATCAGCCCTCGGACCCCTTTGCCGGCTCAGTCCTTGTGGACGGTGCCGTCCGGGTCGAGGCCCCTGAAGGACAGCAGGACGATCAGGATCCCGCCGCACACGATCGCCGAGTCCGCGAGGTTGAAGACGGCGAAGTGGGCGGGCGCGATGAAGTCGACGACCGCTCCGCGGAAGACGCCCGGCGAGCGGAAGATGCGGTCGGTCAGGTTGCCCAGCGCCCCGCCCAGCAGCAGACCCAGCGCGATCGCCCAGGGGAGGCTGTACAGCTTCCGCGCGAGCCGCACGATCACCACGATGACGGTGGCGGCGATGCAGGTGAAGATGATCGTGAAGGCCTCGCCGAAGCCGAAGGCGGCGCCGGGGTTGCGGATCGCGTCGAACTTCAGCAGGTCTCCGACGACCTGGATCGACGGCTGGTGCTCCAGCTTCGCGACGACCAGCATCTTGCTGCCCAGATCGACGAGGTAGGCGATCAGCGCCACGACGAGCAGCGCGACGATCCGCCGCTGCCCCTTGGGCGCCGCGGGTTCGGGCTGGGCGCCGTCTTCCCCGACCTCCGGCGTACCGATGATGCGCTCCGCCTCTGCCACGTGAGTCCCTCGAACTAGCTCGAACCAGGTTGTTGGACGGCACCGCGTCGGCCGACCCGCCAGGTTCCTGGACCCTGACGGACACGAGAGTACGTCAGGGCACCCTCCGGCCGCCGCCCCGGCCGGACCTCGAACCGCGCCCGCCGGGGCCCTCCGGGGCCCTCCGGGCGCCCTCCGAGGCCCTCCGGGCGCCCTCCGAGGCCCTCCGGGCGCCCTCCGAGGCCCTCCGGGCGCCCTCCGGGGCCCGCCCGGCCCCGGCTCAGCCCCCGCTCAGTGCCGCCGCTCCTGCTTCTGCTTGCAGTCCACGCACAGCGTGGCCCGCGGGAAGGCCTGCATCCGCGCCTTGCCGATGGGCTGGCCGCAGTTCTCGCAGAGGCCGTACGTGCCCGCCTCCAGCCGTTCCAGCGCGCGCTCGGTCTGCTCCAGCATCGAGTTGGCGTTCGCGGCGAGGGCCAGTTCGGATTCCCGGGTGATGTTCTTGGTCCCGGTGTCGGCCTGGTCGTCGCCCGCGCCGTCGCCGGAGTCCCGCATCAGCCCGGAGATGGCCGCGTCGGAGGCCTGGAGCTCGGCGCGCAGCCGCAGCACCTCGCTCTCCAGCTCGGCCCGCGCCTCGGCGACCTCCGCCGGGGTCCAGGGGTCCTCGCCGGGCCGTACGGCGAGCTCGCCGGGCGCCAGGCCCGCCGTGCCCCGCGCCTTGGGCAGCCCGCTGGTCGCGGCCGTGGCCGTCTTCCTGGCCGTGCCGGTGCTCTTCTTGGCAACCACTTTCCGGGCTCCCGTCTCGTGCGCGGCCTGCGCCGCCCCCTCGGCCCCGGCCGTCTTGGCCGTGGCCTTCTTCGCGGCGGTCTTCTTGACCGCCGTCTTCTTGACGGCGGCCGTCGCCTCGGCGGGCGCCTTTCCGGCTGCCGCCTTCTTCGTGCCGGCGGCCTTCGTCCCGGCCGCCGCCGCCTTGGTGCCGGCTGCCGCCTTCTTCGTGGCCGCCGCCTTCTTCCCGGCGGCGGCGCCTTCCACCGGTCCGGCCTCCGGATCCGGGGCCGCCACCTCCGTCACCGACTCCTGCGCCGGCTTCTCCGCAGCCTTCCCGACAGCCTTCTTGGCAGTACTCCCGGCGGTCTTCTTCGCCACCATGGCCGCGGCCCCTTCACATACTGTGATCATTGCTCGCGAATCGTGCCGGAACGATAAATCGACTCCGGCCCCGCGGCAACGGGGCACGCGTCCATCGAGGTCAACCTGCATCCGTTGTGCCCAGCGGGGAGCCCGGTAATCCGCCCCACCCGCCCCACGGCACCCCGGAGCGGCCCGTCGGCCCATTCGGGTCAATCCGAGCCCGGCCCGAGTCCGGGCCCGAGCCCCGGTCCGCGCTCCGGTCCGCGCCCCGCCCGGACCCCCGCGCCACGCCCCGTAAACCGGTCTGCCGACCCGCCCCCCGGCCCGTACACTGGGCCCAGCGAGAAGCATGGATGGGGACGAGTAGCGTCGGACGCAGCCAGGAGCGACCCGGGGACGGTGAGAGCCCGGGGGCGAGCGCGATGCGAAGGATCACCCCGGAGCCGCCGGAAGAAAGCCCCACGGGTTCCCGTAGGGCGAGTAGAACCGGCTTCGCACCCCAATGAGGGGGCCCACGGACCACAGGTCCGCAGGCCAAGGAGGGTGGTACCGCGGGAGCAGTCCCTGATCTTCAGGGCATGGCCCTCGTCCCTCCGGACGGAAGTGACACCCCGCCGGAGGAAGAGTTCAGCCTCATGACCACACCGCCGCAGTACCGCCCGGTACCCGCCCAGGTCGACCTGCCTGCCCTTGAGCACGCGGTCCTCGACTTCTGGCGCGAGAGCAAGACCTTCGCCAAGACCCTGGAGCAGTCCGAGGGACGCCCCGAGTGGGTCTTCTACGAGGGCCCGCCCACCGCGAACGGCATGCCCGGCGCGCACCACATCGAGGCCCGCGTCTTCAAGGACGTCTTCCCCCGCTTCCGCACCATGCGCGGCTACCACGTGGCCCGCAAGGCCGGCTGGGACTGCCACGGCCTGCCCGTCGAGCTCGCCGTCGAGAAGGAGCTGGGCTTCAACGGCAAGAAGGACATCGAGGCGTACGGCATCGCCGAGTTCAACGCCAAGTGCCGCGAGTCGGTGACCCGCCACACCGACGCGTTCACCGAGCTCACGAACCGGATGGGCTACTGGGTCGACCTCGACGACGCCTACCGCACCATGGACCCCGAGTACGTCGAGTCCGTGTGGTGGTCGCTGAAGGAGATCTTCAACAAGGGCCTGCTCACCCAGGACCACCGCGTCGCCCCCTGGTGCCCCCGCTGCGGCACCG
Organism: Streptomyces sp. NPDC059957; assembly: GCF_042730015.1. NCBI lineage: Bacteria > Bacillati > Actinomycetota > Actinomycetes > Kitasatosporales > Streptomycetaceae > Streptomyces > Streptomyces sp. NPDC059957. The sequence goes on from NZ_JBHWMB010000014.1 coordinate 134,494, forward strand.
GCCTCTCGGACCACGAGCTGGCCCAGGGTTACGAGACGGTCGTCGACCCCTCGGTCTACGTCCGCTTCCCGCTCACCTCCGGCCCCCTCGCGGGCCAGGCGGCGCTGGTCGTCTGGACGACCACCCCCTGGACCCTGGTCTCCAACACCGCCGTGGCCGCGCACCCGGACGTCACGTACGTCGTCGCGACCAACGGTGAGGAGAAGCTGGTCGTCGCCCAGCCGCTGCTGGAGAAGTCCCTCGGCGAGGGCTGGGAGGCCACCGGCGAGTCCTTCACGGGCAAGGAGATGGAGCGCTGGACCTACCAGCGCCCCTTCGACCTGGTCGAGTTCCCGGCCGAGGCCCACTACATCGTGAACGCCGAGTACGTCACGACCGAGGACGGCACCGGTCTGGTCCACCAGTCCCCCGCCTTCGGCGCCGACGACCTCGCGGTCTGCCGCGCGTACGGCCTGCCCGTCGTGAACCCGGTCCGCCCCGACGGCACCTTCGAGGAGGACGTCCCGCTGGTCGGCGGGGTCTTCTTCAAGAAGGCCGACGAGAAGCTGACCGCCGACCTCGAAGCGCGCGGCCTGCTCTTCAAGCACATCGCCTACGAGCACAGCTACCCGCACTGCTGGCGCTGCCACACCGCCCTGCTCTACTACGCGCAGCCGTCCTGGTACGTCCGCACCACCGCCGTCAAGGACGCGATGCTGCGGGAGAACGAGAAGACCAACTGGTTCCCGGACTCCGTCAAGCAGGGCCGCTTCGGCGACTGGCTGAACAACAACATCGACTGGGCCCTGTCCCGCAACCGCTACTGGGGCACCCCGCTGCCCATCTGGCGCTGCGAGGAGAACCACCTCACCTGTGTCGGCTCCCTCGCGGAGCTGAGCGACCTGACGGGCACGGACCAGTCGAACCTGGACCCGCACCGCCCGTACATCGACGAGGTCACCTTCCCCTGCACGGCGGAGGGCTGCACCCTCACCTCCGTCCGCGTGCCGGAGGTCATCGACGCCTGGTACGACTCGGGTTCGATGCCGTTCGCGCAGTGGGGCTACCCGCACAAGAACAAGGAGATCTTCGAGAAGCGCTACCCGGCGCAGTTCATCTCGGAGGCCATCGACCAGACCCGCGGGTGGTTCTACACCCTGATGGCGGTCGGCACCCTCGTCTTCGACAAGTCCTCCTACGAGAACGTGGTCTGTCTGGGCCACATCCTCGCCGAGGACGGCCGCAAGATGTCCAAGCACCTGGGCAACACCCTCGAGCCGATCCAGCTGATGGACACTCACGGTGCGGACGCCGTCCGCTGGTTCATGGCGGCGGGCGGTTCCCCGTGGGCGGCGCGCCGCGTCGGCCACGGCACGATCCAGGAGGTCGTCCGCAAGACGCTCCTCACCTACTGGAACACGGTCGCCTTCCAGGCCCTGTACGCCCGCACCTCGAACTGGGCCCCGTCGGCCTCCGACCCGGCGCCGGCGGACCGCACGGTCCTGGACCGCTGGCTGCTCTCGGAGCTCCACACCCTCACCACCGAGGTCACGGAGGCGATGGAGTCCTACGACACCCAGCGCGCCGGCAAGCTCCTCTCCTCCTTCGTGGACGACCTCTCCAACTGGTACGTCCGCCGCTCGCGGCGCCGCTTCTGGCAGGGCGACGCGGCCGCGCTGCGCACGCTGCACGAGGTCGTGGAGACGGTCACCCGCCTCCTCGCCCCCCTCACCCCCTTCATCACGGAGCGGGTCTGGCAGGACATGGTCGTCCCGGTCACCCCGGACGCCCCGGAGTCGGTGCACCTGACCACGTGGCCGGTCCCGGACGCCTCGGCGATCGACCCGGAGCTGTCCCGGCAGATGCAGCTGGTACGCCGCCTCGTGGAGCTGGGCCGCGCGACGCGGGCCGAGTCGGGCGTGAAGACCCGACAGCCGCTGTCCCGCGCGCTGGTCGCCGTATCGGGCTTCGAGACCCTCTCCCCCGAGCTGCACTCCCAGATCACGGAGGAGCTGAACGTCTCCTCGCTGGCCTCCCTCTCGGAGGTCGGCGGGTCCCTGGTCGACACCACGGCCAAGGCGAACTTCCGCGCGCTCGGCAAGCGCTTCGGCAAGGGCGTGCAGGACGTGGCGAAGGCGGTGGCCGCGGCCGACGCGGCGGCGCTGTCCCTGGCCCTGCGCTCCGGCTCCGCCGAGATCGAGGTGGACGGCTCGCCCGTCACCCTCACCCCGGAGGAGGTCATCATCACGGAGACCCCGCGCGAGGGCTGGTCGGTGGCGTCCGACTCCGGCGCGACGGTCGCCCTGGACCTGGAGATCACTCCGGAGCTCCGCCTGGCCGGCCTGGCCCGTGACGCGATCCGCCTGATCCAGGAGGCCCGGAAGAACTCCGGCCTCGACGTCGCGGACCGCATCGCCCTGCGCTGGTCCACGTCGGACCCGGAGCTGGTGACGGCCCTGACGGACCACGCGTCCCTCATCGCCGACGAGGTCCTGGCCACGGACTACGCCTCCGGCGACGCGGACGCCTCGTACGGCGACCCGTTCGAGGACGAGCCCCTCGGCCTGACCTTCCGCCTCCGCAAGGCGTAACCCTTCGGCCCTGTGGCCCGGCGCCCCCTGAGGGGTGTCGGGCCACAGCTGTTTCCCTCCCCGCCCCCCCCTTTCTCCCTTTTCCCGGCTCTGCCCTCACCCAGTCCTCCAACAACAGAGGGGGGGGGAGAACCACCCGGAGAC
>NZ_JBHWMB010000015.1:0-8640 GCF_042730015.1 Streptomyces sp. NPDC059957
CAGATGTGGAAGCCCGGTAACGGGTGGAGCTGACTGGTACTAATAGGCCGAGGGCTTGTCCTCAGTTGCTCGCGTCCACTGTGTTAGTTCTGAAGTAACGAACTGTGTCATATCCGGTTTGGTTAACTTCATAGTGTTTCGGTGGTCATAGCGTTAGGGAAACGCCCGGTTTACATTCCGAACCCGGAAGCTAAGCCTTTCAGCGCCGATGGTACTGCAGGGGGGACCCTGTGGGAGAGTAGGACGCCGCCGAACAATCATTGTGGGAAAGCCCCGCACCAACCTCTTATGGGGTTCGGTGCGGGGCTTTTCTGCGTTTACGGACCTTTTGGCTCGTTTGGTTTTGAGGCTCCCTGGGTTCGGGGTGGAGAAACTCGGATGATGTCGGGTTGGGCGGCTCGTTAGGATCCCGAGGTATGAACGAGTACGTGGTACGTCCTATACGGGCTGAAGAGTGGGACAAGGTGAAGGAGCTGCGACTCGCGGCTCTGCGGGATCCGGCCGCGCCGGTCGCCTTCCTGGAGACCCTTGAGCAGGGTGAGGGAAAGAGCGACGAGTTCTGGCAGGAGCGGGCCGCCGGGGGCGCTGCGGGGCGGGGCATCCGGCAGTTCGTGGCCGAGGGGCCTGATGGGGTGTGGGACGGGACGGTGAGCGTCCTCGTCGAGGAGGCCGGCACGACCGACATCTTCGAAGGGGAGATCGAGCAGGCCCAGGCGCACCTCGTGGGCGTGTTCGTACGTCCCGGGCAGCGGGGGACCGGGCTGACGGAGAAGCTCTTCGCGGCCGCGCTGGAGTGGGCCTGGGGGCTGGAGGAGCCGGCGCTGGAACGCGTACGGCTCTTCGTGCACGAGGAGAACGCGCGGGCCGGGGCGTTCTACCGGCGGTTCGGGTTCGTGCCCAGCGGGAAGGTCGTGCCGATGCCGACCGACCCGTCCGCGAAGGAGCTGGAGTACGTGTTCCCGCGGCCCGTTTAGCGGGCGGCTACGGGCAGGTCCGCTTCCGGCCAGCGGGAGCGGGCCTGTTCGCGGCTGCGGCACAGTGCGAGGAGCGGGAGCGTCGTGTCCTGGAGCAGCTGCGGCAGTTGGGGGATCGGGGCCACGGCGGCGACGTCCTCGAAGACCAGGGTCAGTGGTGGGTCGAGCCGACCGTCGGATGACCGTGCGGCCATGCGGCGGCCGTGCTCGACCACGCTCGAGGCGAGTGCGGTCAGCAGCGGCATCGCACCCGGGTGGGCACGGGGGTCTTCCAGGGGTTCGCCCACCACGTAGAGGGTGCCCCCTTCGGAGACGAACGATGCCAGGGCGAGGGAATCGTTTCGGTTCGGGGTACAGGATTCCCGGATGTGGATCGAGGAGAGAGCCGTCAGGGCTCGGGCCGTGAGGTGTTGGGCCTGTTCGCGCCGGTCGGGGTGGGCGGTGAGGGCGCTCTCCAGCTCGCCGGCCGCGCCGGGGGCGGCTGTTGCCGCCTGGGGGTGGGTGCGGAGGATGCGGACCGGCTCTTGGGCGTTGGTGCCCTGGGCCCAGCGGTGCAGCTGCTTGAAGGGGCGGTTGTCCAGGGCGGCGGCCTGGAGCCAACTGCGCAGGAGCGTTTCCGCGGTGTCCGCGAGGGCGGAGTCCATGCGGGCCTGGGGGCGGACCGGGGCGAGGAGCGCGATGGCGCGGGCGGCGGCGGTGGCGCGGTCCGCGCAGCCTTCTGCGGGGCTCCAGTGGATGCGGGCCGGGGTGTCGCAGAGGTGGGAGGGGTCGTAGAGGAGGACGGGGCCCAGTTTGGAGCGGGCGTCCTTCGTGTCCGACCAGAGGGTGGGGGAGGACGTGATCACGAGGATGGCGCCCTGGGCTGCCGCGATGGCTGCTTCGGCGGCGGTGGTTCGGACGTCCGGTGGGGCGTAGGCGATGCGGTGGGTTTGTCGCGGGGCCGGGAGTTGGGTCGGTGCGGGCACCGGGGCCGGGGTCGGGGCGTAGCCGAAGCCGTAGCGGTACGCCTCGTCCGTGGGGGAGGGTGCGGGGGCTCTGCCGCCGGGGCCCCGGGCCTCGAAGGTCGGCGGGGCTGAGATTGGCTGCGATGCCGACGGGGCCGGGATGGGGTGGGGCTTGGTGGGGATGGGGACCGTGGCGGGGTGCTGCGCCGTTGCCGGGGGCCGGCCCCCGGACCCCTGCTCCTCAAACGCCGGAGGGGCTGGAGTTGGTCTGGTGCGGTCCGGAGTGTGCGGTGCCGCTGCTGTCCGGGCCTGGGCCGTCTGGGTTGCTTGGCGGCGGCGGGATTTCGTGCGGGCGATGACGCCCAGAGTGAAGATCGCCAGGACCAGCAGGATCAGGAGCTGGCTGATGAACAGGCCCCAGAAGAGGCCCCAGTTGGAGAGGGCCTCGGGGGGTGTGTCCGGCCAGGCGGCCGGGATGTCCTGGGGTTGAGCTATCAGCGAGCGGACCGCGGTCGGGGTACGGGTGAAGGTGACCTTGTCCGGCCAGGCGCCCTTCGCGAAGAGGGCTGCCAGGCCGGTGGACGTCCAGGTGAGGACGGCCAGGCCCAGGAGGAGGGCCAGGAGGCCCACCAGGAGTCCGTCCGGGATGCCGCCCTGGGGGCGCTGGTCCGTGCTGTTGGGCATGTCAGGCCACCGTGGTCGCCGAGCCGCCGGCGTTGCGGTGGCGTTCCATCAGGAGGGCACGCTCCTCTGTCTCCAGTTCGGCGGCCAGGAGGTCGTCCGGAAGGCGGTGCTGGACCGAGGATTCGGTCATGGCGCGGTCGGTGAAGACCAGGGGGCGTTCGGCTTCGGTGATCAGGTGTTTGACGACCTGGACGTTGCCGTTCACGTCCCAGACCGCGATGCCGGGGGTCAGGGTCGGGATGATCTCCACAGCCCAGCGGGGGAGGCCCAGGACGCGGCCCGTGGCGCGGGCCTCGTCCGCCTTCTGGGCGTAGATCGTGCGGGTCGAGGCCATTTTGAGGATGGCCGCCGCTTCGCGGGCCGCCGCGCCGTCGACGACGTCCGAGAGGTGGTGGACGACGGCTACGAAGGACAGGCCCAGGCGTCGGCCGAACTTGAGGAGACGCTGGAACAGCTGGGCCACGAACGGGCTGTTGATGATGTGCCAGGCTTCCTCGACGAGGAAGATCCGCTTCTTGCGGTCCGGGCGGATCCAGGTGTGTTCCAGCCACACGCCGACGATCGCCATCAGGATCGGCATGGCGATGGAGTTGCGGTCGATGTGGGAGAGGTCGAAGACGATGAGGGGGGCGTCGAGGTCGATGCCTACCGTGGTCGGGCCGTCGAACATGCCGCGGAGGTCGCCGTCGACCAGGCGGTCGATGACGAGCGCGACGTCCAGGCCCCAGGCGCGGACATCGTCTATGGCCACGTTCATCGAGAGTGCCGATTCCGGTTCTGGGTGGCGCAGTTGTTCCACGATGTCCATGAGGACCGGTTGGCGCTCCGTGATGGTTTCCACCACGTAGGCGTGCGCGACCTTCAGGGCGAAGCCGGAGCGTTCGTCCAGGCCGTGGCCCATGGCGACTTCGATGATCGTGCGGAGCAGCGCGAGCTGACCCGTCGCGGTGATCGCCGGGTCGAGGGGGTTGAGGCGGATCCCGTCGTCGTTCGCGGCGATGGGATCCAGGCGGATGGGGGTTATTCCCAGCTGCTGCGCGATGAGGTTCCACTCGCCGACGCCGTCCTCGCCCTGGGCGTCCAGGACGACGACCTGGCGGTCCCGGAAGCGGAGCTGGCGCAGGACGTAGGTCTTCTCCAGGGCTGACTTGCCGTTGCCCGACTCGCCCAGGACCAGCCAGTGGGGGGCGGGCAGTTGCTGGCCGTACAGCTGGAAGGGGTCGTAGATGTAGCCCTTGCCGCTGTAGACCTCACGGCCGATGATGACGCCGGAGTCGCCGAGTCCGGGGGCGGCGGTGGGGAGGTAGACCGCTTGTGCCTGGCCCGTGGACGTGCGGACGGGCAGGCGCGTGGTTTCTACCTTGCCGAACAGGAAGCTGGTGAAGGCGTCCGTCAGGGCGGACATGGGATCTCGCATGGGCGGCCATTCCCTCCAGCTAGCGTCGGATGCCGGTGGCGAACGGCAGGGTGTTGACGAAGGCGCGGTGGTGCTCGCGGTCACACCATTCGAGCTTCAGGTAGGACTTGCCCGCCGAGGCGCGGATGGTGCGCTTGTCGCGGGCGAGGGCTTCGGGGGAGCGGGAGGAGACCGTGATGTACCCGACCAGGTTGACACCGGCGGCGCCGCTCGCGAGGTCTTCGCCACGCTGGTCGAGGCGGCCGTGCGCGGCGATGTCGCGGGGGTCGACGGTGCGGTTCATCTTGGCGGCGCGGCTGGCGTCGGCCTCGTCGTTCGTCTTCTCCGTGAGCATGCGCTCGATGGCGATCTCGGTCGGCTCCAGGTCCATGGTGACGGCGACCGTGCGGATGACGTCGGGGGTGTGGACGAGGAGCGGGGCGAGGAAGTTCACGCCGACCGGGGTCATCGGCCACTCCTTCACCCAGGCGGTGGCGTGGCACCAGGGGGCGCGGGTGGATGACTCGCGGGTCTTGGCCTGGAGGTAGGTCGGCTCGACGGCGTCCAGTTCGGCGGGCCAGGCGTTGCGCTTGGTCATGGCCTGGATGTGGTCGATGGGGTGGTCCGGGTCGTACATGGAGTGCACGAGGGAGGAGAGGCGGCCCTGGCCCAGCGGCTGGCGGACGCGGATGTCGGCCTCGGCGAGGCGGGCGCAGATGTCGGTGAGCTCGCGGGCCATGACGATGGCGAGGCCCGCGTCGCGGTCGACCCGGCGGCCCTTGTGGGGGGTCGCGGCGCGGGCGATGGTGTGGGCCTCGGCGGCGAGTTCGCGGGTGAAGTGGATGCAGGCGACGAGGTACGCGCGGTGCTGCTCGGAGGAGGTCGACACCATCGACTGGAGCTGGTCGTAGGAATCGCGCAGCCAGACGGGGGCGTTGGTGTTGCCGCGGGCGGCGACGTCCTTGTCGTGGGCCTCCGGGTCGGCGGGCAGGGTGCGTACGAGCATCTGGAGGCGGGTGACGAATCCGTCGCCGTTGGCCACGTGCTTGAGGAGGGTGCCGAAGCGGTCCACGAGGGCCTCTTGGTCCTCGCTGTCGCGCAGGCCTACGCCGGGTCCCTCGATCTCGATGGCGGCGGTGACGGTTCTGCGGTCCGCGTGGAGCAGGACGGCGATCTCGTCGGGGCCGAAGGGGGCGGCGAGCCAGTTGATGCGGCCGATGCCGGGGGGCGGGCCGATCTCGACCTCGCGGCCGTCGGCGGCGCGGATGCCGGCCTCCATGGAGCCGGAGCGGAACGTCGTGCCGCGGCGCAGGGTGCGCTTGTAGCTGCGGTTGATCTCGAACCAGCGGTAGAAGGTGCGGCCGCGGTAGGGGACGTAGACGGCGGCGAGGGCGAGCATCGGGAAGCCGGCGAGGGAGACGATGCGCAGGGTGAGGGAGGGGACGAGCAGTCCGCTCATCATGCCGAGGAACGCGCCGACGATGATCAGGGCGATCTCGCCGGTCTCGCGGTTCTTGCCGACGATCGCGTTCGGCCGGGCCCGGCCGATGAGATACGTGCGGCGGGGCGTGACCGGGTGGAGCTGGTGGGACTGGGTCGTCACCGCCCGTCACCTCCTGTGTTCCTCGTGCTGGAGCCCGTACGGGGCGGGGGTGTGGCGGCGGGGCCGCCGCTGTTCCCGCCGCCGGAGCCGCGGCTGCTGTGTGCGGCCATGCCTCCGGAGATCTGGTTGTCGCCGCCGGCGCGGTGGGCGCCGCCGCCGCTGTTTCCGCCTCCGCCGCCGCGGCTGCTGTGGGTCTTGATGCCCTGGGAGACGAGGGAGGCCGGGGAGCTGATGACGGCGGCTGCCTGGGCGCCGTCGGTGGCCTTGCTGCGGTTGGTGCGGGCGGAGGCGATCTCGTCGCCGAAGCCGGGGACGAAGCGGTAGATCATCGCGGAGGCGAAGATCGCCAGGAGGATGATGGCGAGGCCGGAGACGACCGCGGAGAAGGCGTTCGGGCCCTTTTCCCCGGCGAGGGCTCCGGCGAGGCCCAGGACGATGACGATGACCGGCTTCACGAGGATGACGGCGATCATGATGCCCGCCCAGCGGCGGACGTGGCCCCAGAGGTTGCGGTCGACGAGGCCGGCGTAGACGACGGTGCCGAGCAGGGCGCCGACGTAGAGGAGCGCGGCGCGGATCACGAGCTCGAGGCAGAGGATGCCGGCGGCCAGGACGGTGACGAGGGCGACGACGATCAGCATGATCGGGCCGCCGCCGATGTCGTCGCCCTTTTTGAGGGCCTCGGCGAAGGAGCCGAAGAAGACGTCGGTCTGGCCGCCTGTGGCGGAGGCGATGACCTCGGTGACGCCGTCGGTGGCGGAGACGACGGTGTAGAGGATCAGGGGGGTGAAGGCGGAGGCGAGGACGGTGAGCCAGAGGAAGCCGATGGCTTCGGACATGGCGGTGGTGAAGGGGACGCCGCGGATGGCTCGTTTGGCGACGGCGAAGAGCCAGAGGACGAGGGTCAGGATGGTGGAGGCGGCGAAGACGATCGCGTACTGCTTGAGGAAGGTGCCGTTGGTGAAGTCGACGTTGGCGGTGCCGTTTACCGCTTTGCTGAGTTCGCCGACGATCCAGGCTGCGGCGTCGGCGCAGCCTCTCGCCAGCGACGTGAGCGGGTTCAAAGCGTCGGTGGGGTCGTTGGACATGCCGGAGCCAGGTGTTCCGCCGGTGGCGGCGCCGTCGCCAAGGTCGCAGTACTGCCTGGCAAGCCCACTGAACGCGGCGCACGGGTCTGCGGTGGGCTGTGGCAAGGTCGATGCGGAGGGCGTCGGTGTGGGCGCAGCATGGGCAGCAGATGCTGTGGCTGAGAGCGCCAGAAGGGATGAGGCTACGGCTCCGACCCGGAGCCTGAGGCTAGCGGGCATAGGTGAAGCCTCCGAACTCCTTGACGGCCTTGCTGATGTCCTCGGAAGGCGACGCGACCGCGTCACCGGGAACCGGTGCCGGACCGTCCTGCTGGGAGTCGGAGACGACCTTCCAGTCTCCGCTCGACCAGACCAGTTCGAACGTCCAGGTCTTCCACGTGGTGCGTACCGGGTCGGTGGACTTGGGACCGGACATGCCGATGAGGCCGGTGTACCAGACGGAGACCGTCGCATTGGTGGGCGCGTAGCTGTCGACGCGGGTGCCGACGGGGACGGCACGGGTGACGAAGGAGCTGCCCTGGGGAGGGTTTCCGTTCGCGTCGAGTCCGAGCTTCGCGAGGAACGGAGCGGAGTACGCCTCGTCCTGAGGGGTTCTCATTCTGGACGCGGCGTCCGGGGTGTAGATCCCCGCCACCAGTGTGTGCCGTGTGTTCTTTCTGAACATGCCGTCAGAGCCCAGTGCCACCGCGTAGTTCGCCGCCGCGGACTGGGCGCCCTGTTCGGTCTGGGCGAAGCCCTTCGGGATGCCTGCGGACTTGCCGTCCACCGGAGGGATGCCCGTGGCTGCCGTCGGGTTGGTCGCGGCCGGGGCCTTGTCGGTGGGCGGGGGGGTTTCCGGGGAGCGGGACTGGTTGGCGAAGGCGATGGCTGCGATGAGGAGGACCACCACGCCGACGACCGTGATCAGGCCGCGGGAGGTGCGGCGCGGTGGGGCGTACGGGTCCGAGGGCTCGGCGAAGCGGGTACGCGTCTGGCCGGTGCCGCCGACCTCGCCGCCACCGTATTGGTCGTCGGTGCTCATTCGGTGTTCGCCCCCTCCGCGTCGTACGACGGTAGCGCTGGTATCCGCGCAGGCGCGGCGTGGTGAGTCCTCATCAGGGCTCGGGCTAGACGGCCATTCCGTAGACGATCGTGAAGAGGGTGCCCAGTGAGCCGATGATGAAGACGCCCGTCAGGCCGGCCACGATGAGGCCCTTGCCCTGTTCCGCGCTGAAGGTGTCGCGCAGTGCGGTCGCGCCGATGCGCTGCTTGGCCGCGCCCCAGATGGCGATGCCCAGGCAGAGCAGGATCGCTACGGCCATGACCACTTCGATCATGATCTTCGCCTCGTTGCCGAGACTGCCGAACGGCCCCCAGTTCGGGGCGATTCCGCCGATGATGGTGGTGATGTCGCCCTTTTCGGCTGCCAGGATCATGTAACTCACCGCCCCTGTATGGGTAGTTCCGGTAGCCCGTGCCCGGACGGCAGGGGTCACGCTCAATCATCCCTGATGAAACCGCCGTCGGATGTCGACTTGACTGCTCTCTTTACCCGATCTGTCGGCCCGGGTGCCGTGCGTATGTCCTGACCTGGGGTCGGGCGGCGTGTGGGGGAAAGAACGTATGGTCACTCTGTGTATCACGAGGGGTGACTGCGGGCAATGATTGTCGTCCCGGTGGGCTGGGTGGCTGTTGTGGGGGCGCCGTTTGGCGCAACGGGGCGGGGTTCGTTCGACCATGCCGATGATGTTTTCCGACATTCCGGCATTCCGTCAGTCGGTCGATCCGGGGCGCTGGTTGCGGGTGATGCTCCACGTGGATCGGTGAGCGGACACGCGGAGTGGTGACGGCTTCCCCGCCGGTGCCGCGCCCGGGGCCCGCGTCGCGCGCGGCACCCACGGGAGGTTCAAGCTCCGGGACGAAGATATTCGCGGAGAAAAGGGCGAAGCGGGTTTCGCCGGCGTGGACGGAG
>NZ_JBHWMB010000015.1:8650-75512 GCF_042730015.1 Streptomyces sp. NPDC059957
GGGGGAGCGGACACGGGGGTTGGTCCCCCCCCCCCCTCTGGTACCCCCCCGGGAAAACGACCCGCCCCCCCCACCCGCGGGGTGTCCGGGCTACGGGACGAAGATGTTCGAGGCGAACGGGGCGAAGCGGGTTTCGCCGGAGTGGATGACGCCGATGACCGCCCCGGTGCACCAGCGGCCGCTGGTGATGAAGGTCGGGCGGTCGGTGTGGTTCGTGACCGCGGCGGGGCCGTCGTGCAGGATGCAGCCGGACGGTTCGTGGATCGCCCGGCCGTTGATGACCAGTTCGCCCGAGGATGCGTGCGCGGAGCCGCCGAGGCCGAGGACGAGGGTGGTGGCGGCGGCGAGGGTGCCGAGCGTGCCGAGGGTCGTGGTCGGTCGTCGCATGGTGGGGGAGCCTCCAGTGAGCCGGCAGGTGACGATCGTCTTCCGGATGTGTGGCTCACCGTAGGGGGTCGGGTGCGCATGGTGACGGCCCTGGAGGGGTGTGTGGATGCGCCGGGGGCGCACGCGTGTCGGGTGTGCGCCGCCAGTGGGTGGGTTCGGTCCCGGAGCCGTCCTACGGGAGCCAGTGCGCGGGGCGGGTCAGGGAGGGCGGGATGCGGGTCGCGGGGTTGCCCCGGGCCGCGTTCAGCTGGGGCTGCGTGAGGAAGAGGGCTCCGCGCAAGTCGGCGTCGCGCAGGTCGGCGTCGCGGAAGTCCGCGCCGATCAGGTCGGCCGTGCGCAGGTCGGCGCCGCTGAGGTCGGCTGCGATCAGGTAGGCGCCGCGGAGGTTCGCGCCGCGCAGGTCGGCGCCGGCGAGGCGGGCGCCCATCAGGTCGGCGCCGCGGTGGTTCTTCTTGCGGCCCGCCACCTTGGCCCGTACGAGCTCGCTGGTCTTCAGGAGCAGGGTGTTCACCTCCTGGCGCAGCGGGGTGATGTCGAACTCCGCGAGGGCCTGCGGGGTGGACCCGGTCCAGCGGGTGGTGTCGGCCAGGGCGGTGCGCAGCTGTGGGTGGAGCGGGCGGGCGGCGGGCAGGGTGAGGGCCTCGGTGAGGTAGAAGAGCAGCTCGTGCAGGCTCCGCATCACCGGGAAGACCGTGAACATCGGGCCGGCGGTGGCGGGGTGGGAGCGCCAGTCGCGGCCGCCGAAGGTGACCTGGGAGACCTGCTGGCCGGCGCCGAAGCAGTCGAAGACGGTGCAGCCCTGGAAGCCCTGGTCGCGCAGGCCGGTGTGGATGCCGCAGCGGAAGTCCTGCCGGAGGTTCTTGCAGGGGGTGCCGGCGGACTTGTTCACGGCGAAGTCGGTGGACTTCGAGAAGGGCAGGGCTACGCAGCAGAGGGCGAAGCAGTTGGCGCAGTCCGCTTGGAGGAGGGGGAGTGGAGCGGGGGCGGCAGGGCTGGTGGGGCGGGCGGGAGGAGGCTTGGGCACGTCCTCATTGTCTCCCCGTGGGGGAGTTGGGCTCTCGTGGGGTGGCCGGGATGCGGAAAGCCCTTGATCGTCGCGGGCGGGTCCGGGGAGCATCGCCGTATGACCGAAGTGATCGCAGTAGCCGTCATCACCTTCCTCGCCGTCATCAGTCCCGGCGCGGATTTCGCCATGGTCGTCCGCAACAGCTACCTCTACGGGCGGCCCACCGGGCTGTTCGCGGCCGCCGGGGTCGCGGCCGGGGTGCTGGTCCACGTCTCCTACACGATGCTCGGGGTCGGTCTGCTGATCGCCTCCTCCGCCGAACTGTTCACGGTGATCAAGCTCGCGGGCGCCGCGTACCTGGTGTGGATCGGGATACGGACCTTCCGGGCGCGCGCCGAGGTGGCCGTGGACCTGGAGGAGAAGGGCGGGCTGACGCCGCTCGGGGCGCTCCGGAGCGGGTTCCTGACCAATGTGCTCAACCCGAAGACCACGCTGTTCGTCGTGTCCACCTTCACACAGGTGGTCGGGCCGGGGACTCCGGTGTGGCAGCAGGCCGGGTACGGGCTGTTCATGTCCGCGGCGCACCTGGGGTGGTTCGGGGCGGTCGCGCTGTTCTTCTCCAACTCCCGGCTGCGCGACCGGATGCTGAAGGCGCAGAAGACGCTGAACCGGGCCATCGGCTCGGTCCTGGTGGGGCTCGGGGTGGGGCTGGGCTTCGCCCGCTGAGTCCTCCCCCGGGGGGGAGGGGCGGGGCTGGCGGTCGCCGGTTACCACTCGGTAGCGTGGCGGCCATGGGTGCCGAGAGTGGTGTCAGCGATGTCAGTGAGGTCAGTCAGGTCGACGCGTTCTACGAGCGGGTCGACGAGGGGCGGTTCCTGGCGAGCGGTTACACGCGCGGTCCGTGGGATCCGGGCTCGCAGCACGCCGGACCGCCGGCCGCGCTGCTCGGGCGGGCGATCGAGGAGCGGCCGGGCGGGCGGGGCGACATGCGGATCGCCCGGATCACGTACGAGATCCTTCGGCCGGTGCCGATCGGGCCGTTGGAGCTGACGACCAGCGTGCTGCGGGCCGGCCGCGGTACCGAGGTGGTGGAGGCCGCGCTCGCCCCCGCCGGGGCCGCGCCCGTGATGCTGGCGCGGGCGCTGCGGATCCGGGTGGCGGGGGAGTCCGTACCGTCCGTCGTGCCGGGGCCGGAGCTGCCGCCGCCCGGGGAGGTGGGGCCCACGCCGTTCTTCCCGGTGCCGTGGGAGCAGGGCTACCACTCGGCGATGGAGACCCGGTTCACGCGGGGCGCGTTCGTCGAACTCGGTCCCGGGACCTGCTGGATGCGGATGCGGGTGCCGCTCGTCGCCGGGGAGGAGCCGCGGCCGCTGGACCGGGTCCTGGTCGCGGCGGATTCGGGCAACGGCATCAGCTCCGTCGTGGACTTCGGGCGGTACCTCTTCGTCAACGGCGACCTCACCGTGCACCTGCACCGCCATCCGGCCGGTGAATGGGTGTGCGTGGAGGCCCGTACGAGCGTGGACGCGGCGGGCATCGGGCTGGCGGACGCGCGGCTGCACGACGAGAAGGGGCCGATCGGGCGGAGCGCGCAGAGCCTGTTCGTTGCGCCGAGGGGGTAGGACCCAGGAGCACAAATACTTCGTATCGTCCTATGAGTTCACTCGTCCGCCGCGATCTGTGCTCCAAGTGCCCCGGGTGGGGCGGTTCCTGTGCGGGTCCCCCGGCGGGATGATTCGACACGGGGTGGCGGGAGCCCCGGGAAAAGCCGTTCGATGGGGGAAGGTTGGCGGGTGCGCAGACTCTGGGTGGTCGGTGGAATCAGCTTCGGGGCGTGCCTGTGCTTTCTCGCCCTGCTCGTGGTCGGTACGTACTCGGCGGCCGCGGGCATCGCGACCGGCGCGGGCGGGCGGGCCGGCGGGCTCGCGAAGGGTGCCGTGCCGGGGAAGTACCAGTCCCTCGTGCAGAAGTGGGGCAACCTCTGCCCGACGCTCAGCCCCGCGCTGCTCGCCGCCCAGCTCTACTCGGAGAGCGGCTGGAACCCGGGCGCGGTGAGCCCGGCCGACGCGCGGGGCATCGCGCAGTTCATCCCGGGGACGTGGGCGACGCACGGCATCGACGGGGACGGCGACGGGGACCGTGACATCTGGGACCCGAACGACGCGATCCCGTCGGCGGCTTCGTACGACTGCGAGCTGGCGCGGTACGTGTCCAAGGTGCCCGGGGACCCGGTGAAGAACATGCTGGCCGCCTACAACGCGGGTCCCGGCGCGGTGAAGCAGTACGGGGGCGTCCCGCCGTACCGGGAGACCCAGGGGTACGTGAAGACGATCACGAACCTCTCCAAGAGCTTCGAGGCGCCCATCGGACGGGTGGCGCCCTCGCAGCAGGCCGCCGGGGCGATCTACTTCGCGCAGAAGCAGCTGGGGACCCCGTACCTGTGGGGCGGGAACGGGACGCCCGAGCAGGGCGGGCGGTTCGACTGCTCGGGGCTGACCAAGGCCGCGTACGAGTCGGTGGGGATCGACCTGCCGCGCGTGGCGAACGACCAGTACAACGCCGGTCCGCATCCCTCGCGCGCGGAACTGCTGCCGGGTGACCTGGTCTTCTTCTCCGACGATCTGACGAACTCCCGGGAGATCCGGCACGTCGGGCTCTACGTGGGCGGCGGGTACATGATCAACGCCCCGTTCACCGGAGCCGTGATCCGCTTCGACAAGATCGACACGCCCGACTACTTCGGCGCGACGCGCGTGACGAAGGACGGTGCGGAGGCGCTGCCCCGGCGCGAGGGCGTTGGCAACACAGCGTGAAGCGAAGGCCCTGAGCTGCGACGATGAGTCACTCTTCGATAACGTTGGGGTGATCATTCAGTGGAGAGTGGAACGCAACCGTCAGAACGGGCGTTCCATGGTCACCGGGGGCAGTCGAGCGGAAGTACCGGATTGATCACCGGGGGGCCAAGGGCCGCACATCGGAGTGCGGCCGTACGGGTACCAAGGCAAGGGCAAGGGGCCGCATCACCATGGCTGGACTCACAACAGGTGGGCCGAACGTGGATGTAAGCCTGCTGTACGAGATCAACGGACTGGCTCGGCACGCCCCGGACTGGCTCGACCGGACGGTCGCGGTCCTCGGCGAGTACGGGATCCTGCTGGCCCTCGTCCTCCTGGTGCTGTGGTGCTGGCGCGGAGCGCGCCGGCAGGACGAGTCCGCCGCCGTCGAGTCCTTCGCGGCGCTCGTGTGGGCCCCGCTCGCCGCCGGGGCCGCGCTGCTCCTGAACGTTCCGCTGCGGGAGTTCGTGGGCCGGGCACGGCCGGACGCGCAGCACGGCGGGGTCGAGGTGCTGGACCCCGGCGCCGGGATCGGCGACAGCGCCTTCTCCTTCGTCAGCGACCACACCACGCTCGCGATGGCGCTCGGCGTCGGCCTGTTCGTGGCCCACCGCGGGCTCGGCTTCATCGGGATCGGGCTGGCCCTGCTGGAGGGGTTCACGCGGGTCTACATGGGCCTGCACTATCCGACCGACGTCATCGGCGGGCTCGCCCTGGGCACCGCGGTGGTGCTGCTGCTCGCGCCGCTCGCGATGGCGCTGCTGACCCCGGCGGTACGGGCGGTCGCCCGGTCCCCGCGGCTCGGCGTACTGGTCCGGTCGCGCGACCGCGTGGTGGCCCGGCCGGTGGACCTCGCGGCGACGCCGCCGCCGGGGCGCGGGCACGAGAGCGACCTCGCCGCCTGACGCTGCGCGGCTCCGGGTGGTGCTCACCCGTCCGACGTGCGGCTCCGGGCGGTGCCCGGGGTGTCAGCCGATGCGGTACGAGTCCCAGACGCTCAGCACCACGGCCGCCAGCAGGCACAGCGCCGCGGCCCCGAAGCAGACGCGGACCGCGGCCGGACGGGAGCGCGGGGGCGGGCTCACGGATCGCCGCCGGGGTCCGCGGCCTCCGCATCCGCCTCCGCGTCGGAGCGCCGGTAGCGGGAACGCAGCCACAGGCCGGTCGCGGCGGCCGCGGTGGTGGTGACCCCGATGGCCAGGGCGACGTCGCCGGGCCCGTCCGCCGTGCCCACGGGGCTGGCCCGGGCCGGCGCGGCGGGGGCGAACGCGATCAGCAGTGCCCAGGTGAGGGCGGCGAGTCGGGGCGCGGGTCCGGGCATGAGTCAAGGGCAACCGCTCCCGGGCGCGTCGGCCAGCCGGGCCGTCCGATCGGGCGAACCGGGAGGTCGGGCGGGGAGTTCCGGGCTACTCCGGGGCGTGGCCCGAGGCGTCCTTGCGGGCCAGGTCGCGGGAGCGGCGGGCCGGGCCGCGCCAGCCGCAGGTACAGACGGCGAGGCTGAACGAGCCGCGGTCCGAGGTGCTGGTGGCGTGATCGGTGGGCGGTGTCGGTGTCGGCGTCGGGTCAGTGCCGGGACCGGGGTTGCGGGGCAGCGGCACTGCGGCAAGCGGAGGGACGAGAGTCGCTTCGGTGTGCGGTTCCACTCCACCAAGGTACCGGGCCCGTGGCGGGTGGGGCACTGCCCCGGTGCGAGGAGCCCGTGGCCGTGACGGGAGGCCGGGGACCTCGTTAAGCGGAGCGGGTGGGGGCCTCGGGCAAACAGCGGTCACGCGTTGGGGGTTGGCAGGCGATGGTGGTGCACCAGCACAGGCGGAGGCCGGGACGCGCGGGTCGGGCTGCGGTCGCGGTCGGCCTGGCCCTGACGGTGGCGGCGTTGAGCGGATGCGGTGGCGACGCCGTCGCGGGCGACGACGCCCGGCCCGCGGAGGACCCGGCGGCGACGGTCCGCGGGGCCGCCGACGCGCTCCTGGCGACCGGGAGCGCGCAGGCCCGTACGGCCATGGAGATGGCGACGGGCGGCACGCGGGTCACGATCCGGGGCGAGGGCGGGGTCGACTTCAAGAACCGGATGGGGCAGCTGCTGGTCATGCTCCCCGACGACGCCAAGGGCAAGGCGGAACACCGGCCCATCACCGAGCTGCTCGTACCGGGCGCGCTCTACATGAAGAACCGGGGCGCGGGCGTCCCCGACGACAAGTGGGTCCGGATCGACACGACGGCCCTCGCCGACGGGAACCTCGTCACCGGCGGGGCCACCGACCCGATGGCCGCCGCGGAGCTGCTGCGCGGGGCGCGGGAGGTGAGTTACGTGGGCGAGACCGAGGTGGCCGGGACCAAGGTGCGGCACTTCCGGGGTACGACCGACATCGCGCGGGCCGCGGCGCAGGCCTCACCGGCGGTGAAGGGTGCGCTGGAGGCGGCGGCGAAAGGGTTCAGCAAGGGTGCGGTGCCCTTCGACGCCTACCTCGACGCCGAGGGCCTGCTGCGGAAGGTCCGCCACCGCTTCACGTACGTCAACAACGGCGTGATCGACGTGTCCTCCACCACGCTGCTGTACGGCTTCGGGACCCCGGTCACCGTCGTATTGCCGGCCGAGGGAGACATCTACGCCGGGAAGATCGCCGATTAGCCGGCCGGAGCCGCCGGGGGCGGCGTGCTCGGGGGCGGCGCGATCGGGCCATGACCGGCCATCGGTCCAGTGTGGGGGGGCCGGAAATGGTCCATCCGTGTCATGTGCGCCGCGCCGCGCGCTCCCTACGCTGAGAAGCCGAGCGTCGGCGACCGGACGACGGCAGATTGAGGTGACACGCGTGACTCCCGCAGGCGGTTCGACGGTGCAGGACCTCGTGGCTCTGGCCGAGATCGAACTGTGCGGGGAGCTGATCATCGCGGCGTCGGCCGTGGCCGAGGAGAGACTCAGCCAGGACCGGATCGACGAGGTGCTGATGGGCGTCTGGTCCGGCTGACCCGCGTCCCCGGTCAGGTGCGCAGCAGCCGGGCGATCGCCTTCGTCGCTTCCTCGACCTTGGCGTCGATCTCTCCCCCGCCCTTGACGGCCGCGTCGGCGACGCAGTGCCGCAGGTGCTCCTCCAGCAGCTGGAGCGCGAAGGACTGGAGCGCCTTCGTGCTCGCCGAGACCTGGGTGAGTATGTCGATGCAGTAGACGTCCTCGTCCACGAGGCGCTGGAGCCCGCGGATCTGGCCCTCGATCCGGCGCAGGCGCTTGAGGTGCTCGTCCTTCTGGTGGTGGTAGCCGTGCACCGCGCCGGCGCCCGTGTCCGTGGCCGCGCCCGTGTCCGTGGTGGCTCCGGAGCCCTCCGCCTGGATGGCAGTCATGCGTCCTCCCGTGGTCCGGCATGGGGGACCTATACCCCTCATGGGTATAGGGTACCGGCCCTCGGCCGCAGGGGCAGGGGCCCGGTGTCCTCACTCTGCCTGATGGAGGACACTGGGGAACTGCCGGTTAGCCGTGGCCGGGGGATGCGCCTAGCATCAGCCTGACCGAATCCAATGCACCCCGAGGACCTCACGTGCGATTTCGTCTGACCCCCAGGGAGACGAGCTTCTACGACATGTTCGCCGCATCCGCGGACAACATCGTCACGGGCTCGAAGCTCCTGATGGAACTGCTCGGAGCGGACATGTCCGCCCGGGCCGAGATCGCGGAGCGGATGCGGGCAGCGGAGCACGCGGGAGACGACGCCACCCACGCGATCTTCCACCAGCTCAACTCCTCCTTCATCACGCCGTTCGACCGCGAGGACATCTACAACCTGGCGTCCTGCCTCGACGACATCATGGACTTCATGGAAGAGGCGGTCGACCTGGTCGTCCTCTACAACGTGGAGGAGCTCCCCAAGGGTGTCGAGCAGCAGATCGAGGTGCTGGCGCGCGCGGCCGAGCTGACCGCGGAGGCCATGCCCCACCTGCGCACGATGGAGAACCTGACCGAGTACTGGATCGAGGTCAACCGTCTGGAGAACCAGGCCGACCAGATCCACCGCAAGCTGCTCGCCCAGCTCTTCAACGGCAAGTACGACGCCATCGAGGTGCTGAAGCTCAAGCAGATCGTCGACGTGCTCGAAGAGGCGGCCGACGCGTTCGAGCACGTCGCGAACACGGTGGAGACCATCGCGGTCAAGGAGTCCTGAACCTCGTGGACACCTTCGCTCTGATCGTGACCATCGGTGTCGCGCTCGGCTTTACGTATACGAATGGTTTTCACGACTCCGCGAACGCGATCGCGACCTCGGTCTCGACCCGTGCGCTGACCCCGCGCGCCGCGCTCGCGATGGCCGCGGTCATGAACCTCGCCGGTGCCTTCCTCGGCAGCGGGGTCGCCAAGACGGTGAGTGAGGGCCTGATCGAGACGCCCCACGGCAACCGGGGCATGTGGATCCTCTTCGCGGCGCTCGTCGGCGCGATCGTGTGGAACCTGATCACCTGGTACTTCGGCCTGCCCTCGTCCTCCTCGCACGCCCTGTTCGGCGGCATGGTGGGCGCCGCGCTGGCGGGCGGCACCGAGGTGCTCTGGTCGGGTGTGGTCGACAAGGTCGTCATCCCGATGTTCATCTCGCCGGTCGTCGGCCTCGTGGTCGGCTACCTGGTGATGGTCGCCATCATGTGGATGTTCCGCCGGGCCAACCCGCACAAGGCCAAGCGCGGCTTCCGCATCGCGCAGACGGTCTCGGCGGCCGGGATGGCGCTCGGCCACGGTCTGCAGGACGCGCAGAAGACCATGGGCATCGTGATGATGGCCCTGGTCATCGCCGACGTGCAGAACGCGGGCGACTCGATCCCGGTCTGGGTCAAGATCGCCTGTGCCGTGATGCTCTCGCTGGGTACGTACGCGGGCGGCTGGCGCATCATGCGCACGCTCGGCCGCAAGATCATCGAGCTGGACCCGCCGCAGGGCTTCGCGGCGGAGACCACCGGCGCCTCGATCATGTTCGGCTCGGCGTTCCTCTTCCACGCGCCGATCTCCACCACCCACGTGATCACCTCGGCGATCATGGGTGTGGGCGCGACCAAGCGGGTGAACGCGGTCCGCTGGGGAGTCGCCAAGAACATCATCCTGGGCTGGTTCATCACCATGCCGGCCGCGGCGCTGGTCGCGGCGCTCAGCTTCTGGGTGGTCAACCTCGCCTTCGTGTGACCGCACGCGTCGTACGCGAACCAGTGCGCCCCGCCGGATCGGCTGATCCGGCGGGGCGCACTGGTGTGTCGGGTGCCGGGTCGGCCGTCAGAAGACGACGGCCGTGCCGTTGCCGAAGCCCCACCCGAAGTGGGTGCGGCCGGCCGGTCCGCCGAGGTCGCTCAGGCTGTAGCTGGTGGCACCGGTGCCGGTGACGCCGGTGGCGTCGGTCTTCAGCTTCCAGACCCGGCCCTTGTAGGCGTCCTCGCCGTATCCGCTGACGTAGAGCTCGGGCTTGCCGTCCTTGTTCGCATCGAGCAGGGTCGTGGCCGCGCCGAAGTGGTCGAGGCGCTCGGAGGTGCTGGGGATGCCGGCCGAGTTCTGGGTGAGCGCCTTGGAGCCGGTGCCGGTGATGCCCGAGGCGCTGCCGCGGAGCAGGGTGATCGAGCCGGACTGGTGCGTGGCGGTCGCGTCGGTGCCGGTCTCCCAGGGGGCGCCGACGACGACGTCGGCGTAACCGTCGCCGTCGGTGTCGCCGGCGGTGAGCGCCTGGCCCCAGCGGTCGTCCTTCTCCGCGACGCCCGGGACGCCGGGGCTGTCCTGGTTGTAGGTGAGCACGTCGGACAGGGCGCGGGCCATCTTGGGGCCGCCGTAGGTGACGTGGATCCGGCCGCCCTCCTTGTCCATATAGAGGCCCTCGGCGCCGATGAAGTCCTGGAAGCCGTCGCCGTTGACGTCGCCGAACGTGCCGGTGTTGTGTCCCTTGACCACGCCGACGGGGGTCAGACCGGCCGGTCCGCCCTTGTAGACCACGCCCCCGTAGAAGCCGGTGGCGACGACGTCCGCGATGCCGTCTCCGGTCATGTCCGCGACGAAGAGGGCCATGACGCGGAGATCGTCCAGTTTGTTGACGTGGCGGATCTGGACCGCCGCCGGCTTGTCGGTGGCGAAGTTGAAGGGGCCCTGGAACACGGCCAGCTTGTGGTCGAACCCGTTTTCACTCGCGGTCGTGAGGATGTCGGGGACGCCGTCACCGGTGACATCGCCGACCGCTGCCTTGTCGGGTGACAGATACGACCCGTCAGGGGTCCGCGATCCGTGCTTGATCTGGCCGGAGTCGCGGCCGGTGAGCCCGTCCTTGCCGCCGCGCAGCATGAGGAGCCCTTGGGTGTCGCGCACGAGCAGGTCGGTGTATCCGTCGTGGTCCACGTCGCCCTGGCCGGAGATCCGGCCGAACGGCTGGTCCCGGGCCGGCTCGCCGGGAACGCCCGCGGTGTCCCGGGAGATCAGCGCGGCCTTGTCCCGCAGGCCCGTGGCGGAGCCGTACTGGACGGAGATCATCCCGGCTCGGTCGACCTCGCCCACTGCCGCGGTGTCGGCACTGACGGCTAGGTCGGGGTAGCCGTCGCCGTTGAAGTCGGCGGTGTTGTGGAAGGCGGGGGTGGCGGCCTGGCCGGCCGTCGGGGCGGCGACGGCCGGGGTCAGGGCGGTGGCGCCGATGATGGTCGCCGCGGCCGCGGTGGGCAGGGCGAGAAAGCGTTGCTTGCGCATGATGGAACCTTTCAATCAGCCGACGGTGCGGAAGCCGAAGGAGGAGACGCCCTTGGGGCCGCCGAGGTCGGCGAAGTTGAAGCTGGTGGCGCCGGCGGCGATGACGCCCGTGATGTCGGTGTCGAGCTTCCAGACGCGGCCGGTGAAGTTGTCCTCGCCGTGTCCGCCGACGTAGACCTCGGGCTTGCCGTTGTTGTCGCTGTCCAGGACGCGGATGGTCGTGGCGAACTTGTCGTCGAGCTCGGAGGTGCTGGGGATGCCCGTCGAGTTCTGGGTGAAGGACTTGGCGCCGGTGGTGGTGATGCCGGTCTTGCTGCCGCGCAGGATGGTGAGGGCGCCGGAACGGGCGGTGGTCGCCGGGTCGGTGCCGGTTTCGCCGGGGGCGCCGATGAGGACGTCGGCGTAGCCGTCCTGGTCGGTGTCGGCGACGGTGATCGCCTCGCCGAAGAGGTCGCCGGTCTCGCTGACGCCGGGCACGCCGGTGCTGCTCTGGCTGTACGAGCGGGAGGGGAGGGTGGTGCTGATGCCGTTCGGGCCGCCGTAGATGACGGTCACCTTCTCGCCGGCGCCGCTGACGAAGTCCTGGTGGCCGTCCCCGTTGATGTCGCCGAAGCCGCCGGGCTTGATGACTTCGTAGTTCCTGGGGTTCACGAAGGTGGGCGCGGGGCCGACCTTGACCAGGCCGCCCGGGCGCGTGCCCTTGAACAGAGTGGCCTTGTACACCCACTTCTTGTCGGCTCCGCCCACCAGCATGTCGTCGATGCCGTCGCCCGTCATGTCGCCGACCTTGATGGAGCTGGTCTCGTGGCCGTCCTGGGAGGCGGTGTCGCGGCGGAAGATCGACTTCGGCTTGCCCGTGGTCCGGTCGAAGGGTCCGAACTCGGTGACCAGGCCGTGGCCGAGGCGGCCGCTGCCCCAGCTCACCGAGTGGATGTCCGGGATGCCGTCCCCGTTGACGTCGCCGATGGAGACGGCGGCGTAGAGGCGGTCCGGTCCGGTGGGCAGGTTGCCGTCCGGGACGGTGGCGGAGGCGCCCGTGATGCCCTGCGCGCTGCCCCAGAGAATCTCTATGCGGCTGCGGCTGGAGACCAGCAGGTCGTCGTAGCCGTCTTTGTCGAAGTCGCCGTGGCCGCCGACGTGGCTCCATGTGCCGTTCACGCCGGGGTCGCCCGCGACGCCGTCGGTGGCCTGGCTGATGACGGACGCCTTGTCGTACCGCAAGCCGGTGGCCGAGCCGTAGACCACGGACAACGCCCCCGCCTTGCTCTGCCCGTTGACGGTGGCGGTGTGGGCGCCGATGGCCAGGTCGGGGTAGCCGTCGGCGTTGAAGTCGGCGGTGTCGGGGGCGGCGAGCGCCGAGGCGGGTGCCGCGGGGGCGGCAGCCGTGGCGGGGGCGGCTCCCGCGACGGCGATGACTGTGGCCGCGCCCGCGACGGCGGTCAGCAGGGTGTGCTTGCGCATGGTGAAGGTCCTTGGGAGTAGGGGGCGCTGCCGGGTCAGCCGGCGAAGCGGTAGCCGAAGTTCGAGGCGCCGGAGCTGCCGCCGAAGGCGGTCAGGTCGAAGCTGGTGGCGCCGGTGCCGGTGAGGCCGGCGCCGGGGACGGTGAGGAGCTTCCAGACGCGGCCGTCGTAGACGTCCTCGCCGTTGCCGCCGACGTAGACCTCGGTCTCGCCGTTCTTGTCGGTGTCGATCGCGGCGAGCGCGGAGCCGAAGTGGTCGTTGCTGTCGGATGTGCTGGGGACGCCCGCGGTGTTCTGGGTGAGGGTCTGCGCGCCGGCGGTGGTGATGCCGGTCCTGCTGCCGCGCAGCACGGTGAGGGCGCCGGACCGGGCGGTGGTGGTCTCGTCGCCGGCGGTCTCGTACGGCGCACCGACCAGCAGGTCCGCGCATCCGTCGCCGTCGGTGTCGGTGATGGCCAGGGTGCTGCCCCAGAGGTCGCCCAGCTCGGCGATGCCCGGGACGCCGATGGAGGACTGGGTGAGGAGCCGGGCGGGCGCGGTGGTGTTGAGGCCCTTCGGGCCCCCGTAGTTCACGCTGACGGCATCCCGCTCGACGTCGCCGCGCGTCGCGGTGAGGCCGACGGCCAGGTCCAGGTACCCGTCGCCGTTGAGGTCGCCGAAGGCGGAGCCGGTGACGGTCGAGTGTCCCGCGTACTGCTTGAACGTGCCGCTGCCCTTGACCAGGCCGGTGCGACTGCCCTTGAGGACCTTGCTCTTGGGCTTGTCCTCCCGGTCGCCGCTGACGATGACGTCGGCGAACCCGTCGCCGGTGACGTCCGCGACGAACAGGGCTCGGGGTCCGTTCAGCCGGTCTTCCTTCTCGATGTCGCGGAAGGCGGTGGACGCGGGCCTGCCCGTGCTGCGGTCGACCGGCCCGTACAGGACGGCGAGGCCGACGGTGAGGCCGCCGTGGGAGCGGATGACGATGTCCGCGACGCCGTCGCCGTTGACGTCGCCGCTGCCGAAGGCGCCGTCGAGGAGGGTGGGGTCGGTGGCCTTGTGGTTGCCCGCGGGGAGGGTGGTGGAGGCGCCCGTGATGCCGCTCGGGGAGCCCCAGAGGATCAGGTTCTTCTCGGTCCAGCGGACGTACAGGTCGTCGTAGCCGTCGCCGTCGAAGTCGCCGTGGGCCGCGACCTCGTGCCACTTGCCGTCCTCGACCGGGCTGTCGGGGACGCCGGGGGTGGCCTGGCTGATGGCCGGCTGGTCGTACCTCAGGCCGGTGGCCGAGCCGTAGGCGACCGTGATGGCGCCGGCCCGCTTGACGCCGTCGACGGTGGCGGTGTGGGCGCCGATCGCGAGGTCGGGGTAGCCGTCGCCGTTGAAGTCGGCGGTGTCACGGGCCGTGGACGGGGACGCGGGCGGGGTCGCGGTGACGGGGGCCGGGCTGGTGAGACCGATGACGGCGGCGATGCAGGCGGCTGTGGTGAGGAACGTGCGCGTGCGCATGGGCTGGGTGTCCCCCCGTGGAACCGATGGGTGGTGAGGTGCGGGCCGGCTCCTTGGCGGGAGGGGCCGGCCCGGAGGCGTTGTGTCGCCTACTTGCCGAACCAGGCGCCGAAGTGGGCGCTGCCGTAGCCGCCGCCCAGGTTGAAGGACGTGGCACCGGTGCCGGTCAGGCCGGTGGCGCCGGTCTGCAGCTGCCAGACCCGGCCGACCCAGGTGTCCTCGCCGTTGCCGCCGACGTACAGCTCGGGCTTGCCGTCCTTGTTCGCGTCGAGGAGGGTGACCGCCTGGCCGAAGTGGTCGGTCTTCTCCGAGGTGCTGGGGATGCCCGTGGAGTTCTGGGTGAAGGACTGGGCGCCGGTGGTGGTGACGCCGGTCTTGGAGCCGCGCAGCACGGTGATCGCTCCCGCGCCGGTGGAGCCGCCTCCGGAGCCCGACTCGAACGGGGCGCCGACGACGATGTCCGCGTAGCCGTCCTGGTCCACATCGCCGAGGGTGAAGTCGCTTCCGAAGCGGTCGTCCTTCTCGTTGACGCCCGGGACGCCGGGGGTGTTCTGGTCGTAGCGGCGACCGGGCAGGGTCATGCTGACGCCGTCGGGGCCGCCGTAGGTGACGTGGATCCCGCCGCTCCGGGTGGGGTCGGCGGCCCAGGAACTGCTGACCAGGTCGCGGTACCCGTCTCCGTTGACGTCGCCGAACTCGGCGCCCTGCATCTCGTTGAGCGTGCCGCCGGGGACCGGACCGGTGCGGGTTCCCTTCAGCACGACAGCTGCCGCCTTGGCGCCTTCGGCGTTGCCCTTGATCCCCGACCCCACGATGTCCGCGATGCCGTCGCCGGTCATGTCACCGACCGAGACGTGGTGGACCATCACCCCGTCCTTGGTCAGGGTGTCGCGGAACCGGGCGGAGGCCGGCTTGCCGGTGGCGCGGTCGAGCGGGCCGTACTGGGTGAGGACGCCCGGCCACGGGGTGGGGGACTTGTAGGCCTGGGCGTGCGTGACGAGGTCGTCCTTGCCGTCGCCGTTGACGTCCCCGATGCCGCCGCCCGAACCGCTGGTTGCGGGCGACTGGATGGTGCCGGCGCCCTTCGGGAGGGTGGTGCCCCCCGAGATGCCGGTCTTGCCGCCCCACAGGACCAGGTTCTCCCCCACGCCGGTGCCGACCAGCAGGTCGTCGTAGCCGTCCGCGTCCAGGTCTCCGTGGGTGGCACGCTGCCCCCAGCCGCCCTCGGAGGCGTTCGGTTCGCCGGGGATGCCGGGGGTGGCGCGGCTGATCAGCTGCTGCTTGTCGTGGCGCAGGCCGGTGGGGGAGCCGTAGACGACGGAGACGAGGCCGGCCCGCTTGAGTCCGTTGACGGTGGCGCTGGGGGCGCCGGTGGCCAGGTCGGCGTAGCCGTCGCCGTTGAAGTCGGCGGCGTCCTTGGTCACGGGCTTCGCCGCGGCAGTCGGGGCGGTGGGCGCGGCCGTGGCGGGGGACAGGCCGGTGACGGCCAGCACTGCCGTGGTGCAGGCGGCGGCCGTCAGGTACTTGGTACTACGCAAAAGATCCCCCCGGATTCCGGTGCGGCCGCAAGGGCCGTTCCCGGTACGCAACGTGTCGCTGGCGTACGTATGACCGACGAGCAGGGGGCAGGGTTGTTGTGATCCAGATCACGATGCGGGGTGGCGGGCCGGGCCCGGGAAATGAAGCGGGCCGGTTCCCCCCACCCAGGGGGAACCGGCCCTTTTTCTTTCTTTCGCCTTGCGGTGGCACCGCCATGCAGCACCGCAGGACGCTCAATCACATCCCGGTTTAGCCGAAGCGGCCCGAGATGTAGTCCTCGGTCGCCTGCACGGACGGGTTCGAGAAGATCCGGTCCGTGTCGTCGAGCTCGATCAGCTTGCCGGGCTGGCCCACCGCGGAGAGGTTGAAGAAGGCCGTGCGGTCGGAGACGCGCGCCGCCTGCTGCATGTTGTGCGTCACGATGACGATCGTGAAGCGCTCCTTGAGCTCGCCGATCAGGTCCTCGATGGCGAGGGTGGAGATCGGGTCGAGGGCCGAGCAGGGCTCGTCCATGAGCAGGACCTGGGGCTCGACCGCGATGGCGCGGGCGATGCACAGGCGCTGCTGCTGGCCGCCGGAGAGGCCGGAGCCGGGCTTGTTCAGGCGGTCCTTGACCTCGTTCCAGAGGTTGGCGCCCTGGAGGGACTTCTCGACGATGTCCTGCAGTTCGGACTTCTTGAAGGAGCCGTTCAGGCGCAGGCCCGCCGCCACGTTGTCGAAGATCGACATGGTGGGGAAGGGGTTCGGGCGCTGGAAGACCATGCCGACCGTGCGGCGGACCGCGACCGGGTCCACGCCGGGGCCGTACAGGTTCTCGTCGTCCAGCAGCACCTTGCCTTCGACGCGGCCACCGGGGGTGACCTCGTGCATGCGGTTCAGGGTGCGCAGGAAGGTGGACTTGCCGCAGCCGGAGGGGCCGATGAAGGCCGTCACGGAGCGGGGCTCCACGGTCATCGAGATGTCGTCGATGGCCTTGTGGGTGCCGTAGAAGGCGGACAGTCCGCTGACGTCGATTCGCTTCGCCATGGTGGTCACTTCGCTTTCAGTGGTCGCGTCAGCGACCGGTCTTGGGGGCCTTCCAGCGGGCGATGCCGCGAGCCACCAGGTTGAGGATCATGACGAAGGCGATCAGGACGAGGGCTGCGCCCCAGGCCCGGTCGTAGGAGGCTTCACTGCCGACCTTGTACTGCTCCCAGATGTACAGGGGGAGCGAGGACTGGGCGCCTTCGAAGGGGTTGTTGTTGATCAGCTGGGTGCCGAAGACCAGCAGCATGATCGGGGCGGTCTCACCCGCGATGCGGGCCACGGCCAGCATCACGCCGGTGGCGATGCCGCCGACGGCCGTGGGGATCACGACCTTGAGGATCACGCGCCACTTCGGCACACCGAGGGCCAGGGCGGCCTCGCGCAGCTCGTTCGGGACGAGCTTGAGCATCTCTTCGGTGGAGCGGACCACGACGGGCATCATCAGGATCGACAGGGCCAGGGATCCGGCGAAGCCGGAGGGGCCGAATCCGAGCATCAGGGTCCACGTCGTCAGGATGAACAGACCCGCGACGATGGAGGGGATGCCGGTCATGACGTCGACGAAGAAGGTGACGGCCTTGGCGAGCGGGCCCTTGCCGTACTCGACCAGGTAGATGGCGGTCAGCAGGCCGATGGGGGCCGAGATCGCGGTGGCCAGGGCGACCTGCTCGATGGTGCCGAGGAGGGCGTGGTACACGCCGCCGCCGGGCTCGAAGGAGGTCACGCCGTTCATCGAGTGGCCGAGGAAGTCCCCGTCGAGGACCTTCATGCCGCGGCTGATCGTCGTCCACAGCAGCGAGAGCAGCGGGACGAGGGCGAGGACGAAGCAGACCCAGACGACGGAGGTCGCGACCCGGTCCTTGGCCTGGCGGCGGTTCTCGACGATCGAGCTGGCCGTGTAGGTGATGACCACGAACAGGACGGCTGCCAGCAGGCCCCACTGGATCTTGCTGTCGAGGCCGAAGAGGGCGCCGAGGCCGGAGCCGAGGGCGACCGAGACGGCGGCGATGCCGGCCGGAGCCCAGCGGGGCAGGTGGCCCTGCGTCAGGCTGCCGGGAGCGGCGGACTTGGTGGCCCGGGAGGGGCGCTGGTCTTGGAGTGCGTGGCTCATCAGGCGTTCGCCCCCGAGAAGTCCTTGCGACGGGCGATGATCAGCCGGGCGGCGCCGTTGACCAGCAGGGTGAGCAGGAAGAGCACGAGGCCGGAGGCGATCAGGGCGTCGCGGCCGAACTCGTTGGCCTCGTCGAACTTCGCGGCGATGTTCTGCGCGAACGTGCCGCCGCCCGGGTCCAGGATGTGGCCGGAGATCAGGAAGCTCGGGGAGAGGACGGTCGCGACGGCCATCGTCTCGCCGAGCGCGCGGCCGAGGCCTAGCATCGAGGCGGAGATGACTCCGGAGCGGCCGAAGGGCAGCACCGACAGGCGGATGACTTCCCAGCGGGTCGCGCCGAGGGCCAGTGCGGCCTCCTCGTTCATGCGCGGGACCTGCAGGAAGACCTCGCGGCTGACGCTGGTCACGATCGGCAGGATCATGATCGCGAGCAGGATGCCGACGGTGAAGAGCGAGCGCGCGACGCCGACCTGGGTCTTGTCGAAGACGTAGGTCCAGCCCATGTACTCGTCGAGCCACAGGTTCAGCCCCGCGAGCTGCGGGACGAGGAAGAGGGCGCCCCAGATGCCGTAGATGATCGACGGCACGGCGGCCAGCAGGTCGACCACGTAGGCGAGGGGGGCGGCCAGCTTGCGCGGCGCGTAGTGCGAGATGAACAGGGCGATGCCGACAGCGATCGGAACCGCGATGGCCATCGCGATGATCGAGCTGACGACGGTGCCGAAGAGCAGGACGGCGATGCCGAAGACGGCGGGATTGGCCGACGCGTTCCAGTCGAACGTGGTGAGGAAGTTGCCCTCGTTGTCGGCCAGCGCGATGGAGGCGCGGTAGGTGAGGAAGATGGCGATCGACGCCATGATCACCAGGAGCAGGATGCCGGAGCCCTTGGAGAGGCCCGCGAAGATCTTGTCACCGGCGCGGCCGGTGGACCTTCCGCTCTTGGAGACAGGCGGAGCCGTGTCTATCTGGGTGGGTGTGATGGAAGCCATGGTCTTTCCGGTCTGGTCGGGGGCGAGCCCCCTGGCGGCGGTGCACCGGATCCCCTGGGTGGAGGGGAGGGTCCCGGGGCCGGTCCGCCCCCCGGACGGGGGAGAGCGGACCGGTGGTCCCGGGGGTCTGGATCAGGCGATCTTCGCGATGATTTCGCGAACCTTGGCGTTGATCTCGGCCGGGATCGGGGCGTAGCCGTTCTCGGTCAGGACCTTCTGGCCCGCGTCGGACGCGGTGTAGTTCAGGAAGGACTTCACGGTCGGGAGCGTCTCGGCCTTGTTGCCCTTGTCGCAGACGACCTCGTAGGTCACCAGGACGATGGGGTAGGCGCCCTCGGCCTTGGTGGCGTAGTCGAGCTTCAGCGCCAGGTCGTCGCCGGTGCCGGAGATCTTGGCGGCGGCGATGGCCTTGGAGGCGTTCTCGCCGGTGGCCTTGACCGGAGCGGCGGCGCCGGTGGCGACGTCCACGGTCTTGATGCTCTGCGAGGAGGCGTACGAGAGCTCGAAGTAGCCGATCGCACCGTCAACGGCCTTGACCTGCGAGGCGACGCCGGAGGAGCCGGAGGCGGCCTGGCCACCCGGGGCCGGCCACTTCTTCGCGGCCTCGTACGTCCAGGCCTCGGGAGCGGCGGCCTTGAGGTACTTGCCGAGGTTCTCGGTGGTGCCCGAGTCCTCGGAGCGGTGGAACGCCTGGATCGCGGTGGCGGGAAGCGTGACGCCGGGGTTCAGCTTCTTGATCGCCTCGTCGTCCCACTTCTTGATCTTGTCGTTGAAGATCGCGGCGAGGGTGGGGGCGTCCAGCGTCAGCTTGTCCACGCCGGCGACGTTGAAGCCGATGGCGATGGGGCCGCCGACCATCGGCAGGTCGATGCCCTGACCGCCGGTGCAGATCTTCTTCGACTCCTCGACGGCCTCGGGCTTCAGCGCCGAGTCCGTGCCGGCGAAGCCGACGGTGCCCTGGTTGAACGCGACGATGCCCTCACCGGAGGAGGAGGACTTGTAGTTCACCTCGACGCCGGGGCAGGCGGC
The DNA here is from genome assembly GCF_042730015.1 of Streptomyces sp. NPDC059957. Lineage (NCBI taxonomy): Bacteria > Bacillati > Actinomycetota > Actinomycetes > Kitasatosporales > Streptomycetaceae > Streptomyces > Streptomyces sp. NPDC059957. The sequence goes on from NZ_JBHWMB010000015.1 coordinate 28,202, forward strand.
CATGTAGTTCTTCACCCACAGGTCGACCGCGTTCTTCTGCGCGGAGGAGCCCGAGGCGAGGAGCTTGCCCTTGGCGCCGTCGCACTTGATGTCGCCCACGGCGGCGGAAGGCTTGCCCGAGGCGCCGGCGTCGGTCTTGGTGTTGTCGTCCGAGCCGCACGCCGTGAGGACCAGGGCGCCGGACACGACGAGCGCCCCGAGGGCGGAGGCACGAAGCATGTTCTTGCGCTGAAGCTTCACTTTCGGGTGTTTCCTTCCAGAAGCCGCCGGCCGCTTTCTGAATCGGGGCGGCGTGCGAAGAGGACTACGTCGGTTGCGCGGGTGAATCGTCCGCCTTCGCGGCGACTCGCTCCCTGCTCCTACGAAGTTAGGCAGATCAGGTGAAGCCGCCGACCGCGCTAAGTGAACGGATGGTGAACCGTGGCGGACGGGGTGGTGTGTACCGGCGGGTTCGGCACCCGGCGTCATCTCCCGTTATCCCGCCGTTACCGCAGCGTGACCGTTGGGGGTGTGGTGCGTGCGGCGCCGATTCCGGGGGCCGGCCCCCGGACTCCCGCGCCTCACACGCCGGCGGGGCTGGATTGGCTGGAATCTGCCGGGTGCCAGATGTGCTGGAAGGTGGTGCGGGAGGCTTCGACCTCGTGGCGCTGGTCCGCGTGCAGGACGCCCAGGGCGTATGCCGTCGCCGGGGCGATGCGGGGGGTGCGGGCTGCCGTGGCGGAGGCGGCGGCGGCTTCCGCGGCGTCGCGGTGGCGGGTCAGGGCCTCGCCCGCGGCCGTCAGGCGGGCCACGTCGCCGCCCAGGGCCTCCTGGGCGTAGCGGTGGACGCGCAGCAGGCGGCGCACCTCGTTCCACGAGCCGTCGTGGTCCGCGTCGTACGGGTGCGAGGGCGAGGGGGCGGGGAGGGAGTGCACCGCCGTGGACAGGCGGGAACGAGCCACCTCGGCGAGGGGGACCAGGACCTCGTCCACCCGGCCGCCCGCCGCCACCGGGTCCAGCGGGACCTCGGAGGCCAGAACCGCCACCGCGTCCGCGACCGCGTGGAAGCGGGAGGAGCCGAGCGCCTGCAGGGTCGCGGAGTGGGCCCGGGTGCGGGCCAGGGTGAGCTGGCGCTCCAGCAGGGCGCCCGCGCGGGCCGAGCCCACGGTCAGCGACCCCGCCGTACCCCTTGGCGCCGGTACCTCGGGGCTCCCCGACAGTCGCTGCAGGGCGTCCATCAGCCGTGACAGCCGGGCCGCGTAGGCGTGCTCGTCGGCCAGGGTCGCCGAGAGCCAGACCAGCTCGGTGCGCAGCGAATCCGCCCAGGAGGAATCGGCCACCGCCCTGAACGTGGACAGGGAGCAGGAGATCCGGCGCGCAGCCCCCCGCAGGCTGCGCGCCGCCTCGCTGACCTCGCCGCCGCCGCTCGCCGCGCCCTCCTCGTGCAGGCGCAGGCCCCGTAGGAATGCGGTGGCCTGCGCACGCAGGTACGTACCGAGCACGGTGCCTGCCGCCGTCGCGGTCAGGTCATGATTTGGCTGAGCCACGCCGGCGCCTCCGGGCGTCAATGAGCATCTCCTGAACGTGCCGCAGCGGCTGGCCCTCGCTGTCCGTGCTGTGCCGGGTCCATTCGCCGTCGGGGCCCAGGTGCCAGGAGGTGGTGAGGTCGGACATGCCTGTTTCCAGCAGCCGGTCCAGTGCCGCGCGGTGGGCCGGGTCGGCGACCCTGACCAGTGCCTCGATACGGCGGTCGAGGTTGCGGTGCATCATGTCGGCGCTGCCTATGTACACCTCGGGTTCGCCGCCGTTGCCGAAGGCGAAGACCCGGGAGTGCTCCAGGAAGCGGCCGAGGATCGAGCGGACCCGGATGTTGTCCGAGAGCCCGGGGACACCGGGGCGGATCGCGCAGATGCCGCGCACCCAGATGTCGATGGGCACGCCCGCCTGCGAGGCCCGGTAGAGGGAGTCGATGAGCGCCTCGTCGACGATCGAGTTCATCTTGAGGCGGACGTACGCGGGGCGGCCCGCCTTGTGGTGGGCGGCCTCCTTGTCGATCCGGGAGATCAGGCCGTCGCGCAGCGAGCGCGGGGCCACCAGCAGCCGGCGGTAGGTCTCGCGGCGCGAGTAGCCCGACAGCCGGTTGAAGAGGTCGGAGAGGTCCGCTCCGACCTGGGAGTCGGCGGTGAGCAGGCCGAGGTCCTCGTAGAGCCGTGCCGTCTTGGGGTGGTAGTTGCCGGTGCCGACGTGGGAGTAGCGGCGCAGCGTGTCGCCCTCCTGGCGGACGACGAGCGACAGCTTGCAGTGGGTCTTGAGGCCGACGAGCCCGTAGACGACGTGGCAGCCGGATTCCTCGAGCTTGCGGGCCCACTTGATGTTGGCCTGCTCGTCGAAGCGTGCCTTGATCTCGACGAGTACGAGGACCTGCTTGCCGGATTCGGCGGCGTCGATCAGGGCGTCCACGATCGGGGAGTCGCCGGAGGTCCGGTACAGCGTCTGCTTGATCGCCAGGACGTCCGGGTCGGCGGCCGCCTGCTCCAGGAAGGCCTGCACGGAGGTGGAGAAGGAGTCGTACGGGTGGTGGAGCAGCACGTCGCGCTCGCGCAGCGCCGCGAAGATGTCGGGCGCGGACGCGGACTCGACCTCGGCGAGGTCGCGGTGTGTGCCGGCGACGAACTTCTTGAACTTCAGCTCCGGGCGGTCCAGGGAAGCGATCCCGAAGAGGGCGGTGAGGTCGAGGGGGCCGGGGAGCGGGTACACCTCGGACGGGTTGACCTTCAGCTCCTGCACGAGCAGGTCCAGGACGCCGGGGTCGATGGACTCCTCGACCTCCAGGCGCACCGGCGGGCCGAAGCGGCGCCGCATCAGTTCCTTCTCGAGGGCCTGGAGGAGGTTCTCCGCGTCGTCCTCTTCCACTTCGAGGTCCTCGTTGCGGGTCACGCGGAACATGTGGTGCGCGAGCACCTCCATGCCGGGGAACAGCTCCTCCAGGTGCGCGGCGATCACGTCCTCCAGCGGGACGTAGCGCTGCGGGGAGGCCTCCAGGAAGCGGGAGAGGAGCGGGGGCACCTTGACCCGGGCGAAGTGGCGGTGACCGCTGACGGGATTGCGTACGACCACGGCCAGGTTCAGGGACAGGCCGGAGATGTACGGGAACGGGTGCGCGGGGTCCACGGCCAGCGGGGTGAGCACCGGGAAGATCTGGTTGCGGAACAGGGTGAAGAGGCGCGCCTGCTCCTTCTCCGTGAGGTCGGGCCACCGGATGAGGTGGACGCCCTCCTCGGCGAGCTGCGGGGAGATGTCCTGCTGGAAGCAGGCGGCGTGGCGGGCCATGAGCTCGCGGGAGCGGGTCCAGATGAGGTCGAGGACCTCACGGGGCTGCAGGCCTGAGGCCGAACGGGTGGCGACGCCGGTCGCGATGCGGCGCTTGAGGCCGGCGACGCGGACCATGAAGAACTCGTCGAGGTTGCTGGCGAAGATCGCCAGGAAGTTCGCGCGCTCCAGGAGGGGCGTGGCGGGGTCCTCGGCGAGCTCCAGGACGCGCTCGTTGAAGGCGAGCCAGCTGCGCTCCCGGTCGAGGAAGCGGCCCGGGGGCAGCTCACCGGTGTCCTTCTCGTCGTAGGCGTCCAGGTCCGCGTCGAGATCCGGTTCCAGGTCCACGTGCGGGCGGTGGGCGGCTATGGACCCCAGGCGGGCGTGCGCGCCGGTGGCGGCGCGGGCGGCCACGGCCTCGGGGGTGGCGGCGCGGGCGGCCGCGGCCGCGGAGACATCGGCGGCGCTGGGTGCGGACGGCGAGGCGAACTTGTGCGCCGGCTGCTGGGCGGGGACCTCGGAAGGGGCTGCGCTGGGCTTGTGGCTCATGACTCCATTCTTCCGCGCGCGCGGGAGGACAGGCGCGTCGGAAGTGTCGGCCGTCAGTCGGAGTCGGGGCTGCATGCGGTCAGCTTCGCGACCGCGCATTAATGCCCGGTTAATGGCGTATGGCTTCCAGGGTCCGGGCGTGGGTCGTCTGGTGTCGACCGGGAGCGGGGGATCCGGGGCCGCGCCCGCGAGGCGGAGGCTGTCGCCGCCTGGGCCTGGCCCCGGTGGGGCCGCCGGGGGTCCGGCGGGCCGGGGCCGCGTCGGCTACGCCCGCGCTGGGGCCCGGGGGCCCGGGGCATGTGGGTGCGGGGCGGCGGCGCCGGCGGGGGCGGGGTGGGGGAGGGGGATCGAGGGCGGCGGCGCCGGGCGGGAGCTGCCGCCCCCAGCGGGTGCGTGGGGGCCGGGGGTGTTCTAGCGTCGGGAGGAGGGAGGGATGTCCTGCCGAGTCGGTCCGGTACGGGGACCGGGCCCGGGGCCGTGCGTCGGCCGCGCGTGCTCGGCGCCGTTCCCGCGTGGTCCGGACGTTCGGATCCGGGCAGCTCAGGTCCGGGGCAGGTCAGGTCCAGGCAGCTCAGCTCAGGTCCGGGCAGGTCCGGATCCGGGCAGATCCGGGCTGATCCGGGTCCGGGCAGGTCCGGGTTCCGGTGTGGGCCGCGTGGTGATCCCGGAGAGCAGGTACGTCCCATGCGCACGTCGACCCGTATCGCAGGTGTCCTCACCGGTCTGACCCTCGCCCTGGGCGGCGCGGCCCTGACGGCTCCCGCCGCCCTGGCCGCCCCCGCGGACGTCTCGGCCTGTATCAACCACGTCGAGCGGGAGCTGAAGGGCGGCGAGGCCCCGGCATCCGTCCGCGCCTCGTGCTACATCGCCCTGACCGGCGCCCAGGACGAGTGTGTGACCGGCCTGACCGAGGGCAGCGGGGTGACCAAGGCGACGGCGGAGAGCGCCTGCAAGCTGGGCGCCGAGTAGAGCCGAGTAGCCGGGGAGTCGGGGAGCCGACGAATAGCCGTGGGCCGGGGGAGGGACCCCGGCCCCCGGTTGCGGACGCGGGTCAGCTCTCCGTGCGGTACATCAGGTCCACCTCGTGGGTGGAGAAGCCGAGGCCCGCGTACACGGCCAGGGCCGCCGGGTTGTCGGCGTCCACGTAGAGCATCGCCGTGGGCAGGCCCGCCGCGGCCAGGTGGCGCAGGCCGATCGCGGTGAGGGCCTTGCCGAGGCCGCCGCCCTGCGAGCCGGGGCGTACGCCGAGGACGTAGACCTCGCCCAGCTGCTGCTCGGCGTGCACCTTCGTCCAGTGGAAGCCGATCACTTCGCCGTCGCGCTCGGCGAGGAAGAAGCCCTTGGCGTCGAACCAGGGCTGCGCGATGCGGTCGTTCAGGTCCCGCTGGGTGAGCGAGCCCTGCTCGGGGTGGTGGGCGAAGGCCGCCGCGTTGACGGCGAGCCAGGCGGCGTCGTCGGCGCCGGGCACGAAGGTGCGTACGGTCACGCCCGCGGGGAGGACGGCCTCCGGCAGGGGGGCCGAGTCGGCGCCGAGCGGGCGGCGGAGCTGGCGCAGTTCGCGGAACAGGGTCAGCCCGAGCACCTGCGCGAGGTGCCGGGCCGCTGACTTGCCGCCGTGCGCCCACACCCGGATCCGCTTGCCGGAGGCGGCCAGCAGGGCGGTGCCCAGCGCCCGCCCGTGCCCGCGCCCGCGCAGCGAGGGGTGCACGACGAGCTCGGCGGCGGGGGCCTCCACCGGGTCGGTGTCCTCCAGTTGCCCGTACGCGGTGAGCCGCCCGTCGGCGGTCAGGAGGAAGTGGCGGATCCCCTCCCGCGCCCCGCCGCGCAGCTGGAGCCGGCCCTGCTCGGACACGGCGGTGGTGCCGTCGGTGCGGGCCGCGTCCTCGATCAGGGCGAGAACGGCGTCGGCCTGTTCGTCCGTCAGTTCGTCGAGGGTCTGGATCTGCCGTCCCGGCTCCAGGACCACTGCTGCGTCGTCAGTCATGGAACCGAGCCTACGACCATGGTGGGGGAGCGGTGGGGTGCGGGCCGGAAGGGCGTCCCGGCAGCCGCGCGATCAGGCCGCGAACCGGCCGCGAACCGGCCGCGAACCGGCAGCGAACCGGCCGCGGACAGTCCCGCCGCCGGGTGTCCGTCTCCTGCGTGTAACCAGCTCGATACCCGGTACCCCCTGTCGCGCTACGCGCGTTGACTCTAGGCTGCGGCAGACCTCCCAAGATGTATCGCTGTCCGCAAAGGGGACCAAATGTCAGCGACGCCACAACGGCACCGCCGAAACCGCCGGTTGGCCCTCACCGCTCTCGCCGCTGCCGCGGCGGGCGGTGCGATGATCGCCGCCGCCCTTCCGGCCGGAGCCGCGAGTGGTGACGGATACGGCCAGGACAACGGCCGCACCGTCGACGTGCAGATGCTGTCGTTCAACGACCTCCACGGCACGCTGGAGCCCCCGCAGGGCTCCTCGGGCACCGTGACCGAGCGTCAGGCCGACGGCACCACCAAGGCCATACCCGCGGGCGGTGTCGAGTACCTCGCCACCAGCCTGCGCGAGGCCCGCAAGGGACACCGCTACTCCGTCACCGCCGCAGCCGGTGACATGATCGGCGCCAGCCCGATGGTGTCGGGCCTCTTCCACGACGAGCCGGCGATCGAGGCGCTCAACGACCTCGACCTGGACGTGAGCGGCGTCGGCAACCACGAGTTCGACGAGGGCAAGACCGAACTGCGCCGCATGCAGTACGGCGGCTGCCACCCGGTCGAGGGCTGCTTCGAGTACGGCAAGGAGTTCGGCGGCGCCGAGTTCAAGTACCTCGCCGCGAACGTGGTGGACGAGAAGACCAAGCGTCCGATGATGAACCCCACCTTCATCTGGAAGAAGGGGGACGTGAAGATCGGCTTCATCGGCGTCACCCTCGAGGGCACGCCCGACATCGTGACCGCCGACGGGGTCAAGGGCCTCAAGTTCGGCGACGAGGTCGAGACGGTCAACAAGTACGCCGAAGAGCTGAACAAGCAGGGCGTGAAGTCGATCGTGGCGCTGATCCACGAGGGCGGCCTGCCCGCGAGCGGCGCGTACAACTACGACTGCGACGTGCCGGGCGCCGGCGCCGGCATCTCCGGGGCCATCGTCGACATCGCGAAGAACATCTCGCCGAAGGTCGACGCCCTGGTCACCGGCCACACGCACCAGGCGTACGCGTGCAACATCCCCGACCCGGCGGGCAAGCCGCGCACGGTCACCTCGGCCGCCTCGTACGGCCGGCTGTTCACGGACACCACCCTGACGTACGACCGCGCGACCAAGGACATCGTCCGTACGCCGGTCCGCTCGCCGAAGGCGGTCCAGAAGGTCGTCACCCGGGACCAGCCCAAGGCCCCGGACCTGACCGCGCTGATCGAGCGTTGGAACGCGCTGGCCGCGCCGATCGCGAACCGTCCGATGGGCTACATCTCGGCCGACATCGCGGGCCGCGGCTCGTCGGAGTACGAGAAGCCGCTCGGCAGCGTGATCGCCGACGCGCAGCTGGAGGCCCTGGCCCCGGCGGCCAAGGGCGGTGCCCAGCTCGCCATCATGAACCCGGGCGGCATCCGCGCGGACCTGGCCTACAAGGCCGCCGGCGCCGAGGGCGACGGTGTGGTGACGTACGGGGAGTCGTACACGGTCCAGCCGTTCACCAACATGATGACGGTCGTCGACCTGACCGGCGCCCAGCTGATCACCGCGCTCCAGCAGCAGGTCAGCGGCCCGGTCAACGGGATCAGCCCGAAGATCCTGCAGGTCTCCAAGGGCTTCACCTACACCCTGGACACCACCAAGGCGGGCGCGGACCGCATCGTCGTGGACTCGGTGAAGCTGAACGGCGAGGCCATCGACCCCGCCCGGACCTACCGGGTCGCGATGAACGAGTTCCTCGCGGGCGGCGGTGACGGCTTCGGCGTCCTGAAGGAGCACAAGAACAAGCTGGTCGGCGCGTCCGACCTGGACATCTTCAACGCCTACCTGACGGGGCACTCCTCGGCGGCCGCGCCGCTGGCCCCGCCGGTGGCGGGCCGGATCACGGTCATCAAGTAGCACCTGAAGCAGTTCCTGCCTCTTGAGGGGCGGCGGGCCACCGGCCCGCCGCCCCTTCGGCGTTCCCGGGGGTCCTGCGGAGTTCCCCGGCGGCCTACAGCGCGGCCAGGAAGCCGCGTACGGCCTCCGCGAGGCCCTTCGGGTCCTGGAAGGGCACGAAGTGCTCGGTGTCGAGGCCGGCGTACGAGGTCCCGGGGCGCCGGGCGGCCATCGCGCCGGCCAGCTCCCGGGAGAGCACGTCGCTGCGCAGCCCGTGGACGAGCAGCGCCGGGCAGCCGCTCGCGAGCCAGACGTCCCAGCGCGAGCTCTCGTCCCCGGCGAGGGTGGCCAGGGTGGCCGCGGGGTCGAACGGCAGCCGCCAGCCGGTGTCCTGCGGCAGCGGGCGCAGGAAGGGCCCGGTCCCCTCGGCGAGCGGGCCGAGGGCGGCGAGGAGTTCCTCGCGGGTGGACGCGGTGTACGGGAGGTCGTGCAGGAAGTCCCAGAAGGACAGGGCGTCCCGGCTCGGGCTCTCCACCGGGGCGTCGACGTTGATCAGGGCGGACACCAGATCGGGCCGGGTGGCGGCCAGGTGACAGGCGTTGACCCCGCCGAGGGAGAAGCCGAGGACGGGCACCGGGCCGCCGGGGGCGAGGTGTTCCAGCAGGGCGGCGGCGTCGGCGGCGTAGCCCGCGCGGCTGTACTCGGGGGCGGGGCCGGAGTCGCCGTGGCCGCGCTGGTCGGGGGCGATGACCCGCCACTGCTCGCCGAGGTCGGCGGCGAGCGCGGTGAAGTGGGCGCCCTCGGAGAGCCCGCCGTGGAGGGCGAGCAGGGGGCGGCCGGGCCCGCCGAAGTCCAGGTAGGACAGGGTGCGGTCGTCGATCTTCAGCTCGTGGCGCATGGCGTTGCTCGGCATGGCGTTGCTCTCCCCGTTTGTGCTGGTCGGGCGGGCTGGTAGGGCGGGCTGGTCGGTGGCTCTGGGATCAGGCTGCCAGGATTTGGGCAAGCGCGCAATACGCTCGTGTAGCGCGCTTGCCCAAAATGGGGCGCGGATACGATCCGGGCATGGGAAATCGCGAGGACCTGCTGGCCGGAGCCCGGCGCTGCCTGGAGGAGAAGGGGTACCTCCGGACGACCGTGCGCGACATCGCCTCGGCCGCGCAGGTGAGCATGGCCGCGATCGGCTACCACTTCGGCACCCGTGAGGTGCTGCTCAACCAGGCGCTGTTCGCGGCCATGGACGAGTGGGCCGCGGGGTCGGGCCGGCTCGCCGGGCAGGGTGACACCGCGCGGGAGCGCTACGCCGACACCTGGGACCGCAAGATCCGGGACTTCGGCGAGATGCGCTGGCTCTGGACCGCCTCCGTCGAGGCCTTCGTGCACGCGCAGTCCTCGCCCGAGCTGCTCGCCGTCCTGGCCGAGGGTCAGCGCCGCAACCGCCGCATGGTGGCCGCGCAGTTGCGCGGAGTCCCCGTCGGGGAGGTCGCGGAGGAGGACGTACGGAGCCTCGGGTCGGTGCACATCGCGCTGCTGACCGGGGTCATGGTGCAGTGCCTGACCGACCCGGAGCACGCGCCGGACGGCCGGTCCCTCGCCCAAGGGCTGCGCGCGATGGCGGAGTTGCTCGAAAGCTGACCCCTACCCGTGGGTAGTAATGCATGGCTCCGCACGCCATAATCCGGGCCACCACTGGGTCGGCAAAGGGGCGGGCATGGGCGTGGGCACGGGCACCGGCATGGGCACGAACGCGGGCGGCGGCGCGGGTACGGGGCTGCGCCGGCGCAGCTTCCTGGCGGGGGCGGCGGCCCTGGGCGCCACCGGCGTTGTCGCCGGGCTCGGCGCGGCCCCGGCGACCGCCGCGGGACTCTCCACCCAGGACTGGATGAGCGGACTCGGCGACTCCACCGCTCTCCAGCGCATGACCATCCCCGGCACCCACGACTCGGGCGCCACCCGGGGCGGGCTCTACGTCGCCTGCCAGAACACCTCCATCGCCGACCAGCTCGGCTCCGGGATCCGCTTCCTCGACGTCCGCTGCCGGGTGACCGGCGGATCCTTCGCGATCCACCACGGCGCGTACTACCAGAACCTGATGTTCGGCGACGTCCTCGCCGCCTGCTGGAACTTCCTCGCCGCGCACCCCTCCGAGACCGTGCTGATGCGGCTCAAGCAGGAGTACTCGGAGGAGAGCAACACCACCTTCCGCGCCGTCTTCGACGACTACCTGAACAACCGGGGCTGGAGCCCGCTCTTCAAGATCGCGGACTCGCTGCCCACCCTCGGTCAGGTGCGCGGCAAGGTGCTGCTGCTCCCCGACAACGGCGGCCTCCCCGGCGGTCTGCGCTACGGCGACGGCAACGTCTTCGACATCCAGGACGACTACATGGCCGAGCCCTTCGCCAAACGGGGCAAGATCGAGAACCACTTCCGCAAGGCCGTCCAGCAGCCCGGCAGGTTCTTCATGAACTACACCAGCACGGCCGCGGCCCTGCCGCCCCGCTGGAACTCCGACCGGCTGGGCCCGCAGGTGCACGCCTTCGTCGACGGCTCCGAGCTCACCGGCCGGACCGGGCTCGGGATCGTCCCCATGGACTTCCCCAACACCCGCTCCGGCCTGGTCGCCTCACTGATCCGGCACAACTGACGCCTGCGCGGGCGGCGGAGTCGGGGCGCCCGGGATGCGGAGCACCGCCTCCGTGCCCGGGCCGCCGTCCGCCGGGGCGCGGAGTTCGGCCGTGCCGCCCGCGCGCTGCACCGTACGGGCCACGATGGACAGGCCCAGGCCGCTGCCGGGCAGGGCCCGGGCGGACGGGGAGCGCCAGAACCGCTCGAAGACGTGCGGGAGGTCGTCGGCCGGGATGCCGGGGCCGCGGTCCCGTACGGTCAGCGCGCCCGCGCGCAGCGACACGGTGACCGTGCTGCCGGGCGGGCTGAACTTCACCGCGTTGTCCAGGACGTTGACGACCGCCCGCTCCAGGGCCGCCGCCTCGCCGCGTACGTACCAGGGCGCCAGGTCCGAGTCGAAGTCCAGCTCCGGACCGCGCAGCCGGGCCCGGGACAGCGCCGCGCCCGCGATCTCGTGCAGGGCCACCACCCCGAGGGGGCCGGGGGCGGCCGCGTCCGGGCGGGACAGCTCCTGCAGGTCGCCGATCAGCGAGGCCAGTTCCGTCATCTGCGCCTTGACCGAGGCCAGCAGCTCCTTGCGGTCCTCCGGCGGGATGGCCCGGCCGGTCTCCTCGCTGCGCGCCAGCAGCTCGATGTTGGTGCGCAGCGAGGTGAGCGGGGTGCGCAGCTCGTGCCCGGCGTCCGCGATCAGCTGGGCCTGGCGCTCCTGGGAGGAGGCGAGCGCGGCCGTCATGGAGTTGAAGGAGCGCGACAGCCGGGCGATCTCGTCGTCGCCCTCGTCGGGGATCCGGACGGTGAGGTCCTCGGTACGGGCGATGTGCTCGACGGCGCCGGTCAGCTCGTCGACCGGGCGCAGGCCGGTACGGGCCACCCAGAGGCCGGCGACGCCGGCGCCGAGGATGCCGACGCCGGAGACGAAGACGAGCACCCAGGCCAGGGTGGACAGGGGCTTGTCGATGTCGGCGAGCGGCTTGGCGACCGAGATGGCGAACAGCGGGGAGGTCGGGGAGACGCGCGCGGGCTGGGTGTAGACGCGCATGTCCACGCCTTCGGCGGTCGTCACGTCGTGCAGGGTGCCGCCCCGCAGCCCCGCGGCGATCTGCTTGTCGAGCTCGGTGACCGGCAGGTTCTGCGGACCGCTCACCCAGCAGTGCCTGCCGTCGGCCGTCACGATCTGGACGGACGCGTTGAGGCTGCCTGCGATCTCCTGGCCGGGCTGGGTGTTCTGGTCGTTCTGCGTGGGCGCCTTGTCCGGGCACGGCCGGTTGTCGAAGATGAGCCGCCCCACCTCCGCGGACGCGTTCGTGGCCATCAGGGACCGGTCGAGCTGGTCGCGCAGCTGCGTACGCACCATCACCCAGGACACCGCGGCGACCGCCGCCACGGCCAGCGCCACCGCGACGGTGACCAGCAGGGCGAGGCGGGAGCGGAGCGGGAGGCCGCGGAATCTGGCGGTGGGGCTCACTCCGGGCCGCCGGTGTCGCCGGCCCCCGCGGCGCGCAGGACGTATCCCACCCCGCGCACGGTGTGGACCAGGCGGGGCTCGCCCCCGGCCTCGGTCTTGCGGCGCAGGTACATCACGTACACGTCCAGGGAGTTGGAGCTGGGCTCGAAGTCGAAGCCCCATACGGTCTTGAGGATCTGCTCGCGGGTCAGGACCTGGCGCGGGTGCGCGAGGAACATCTCCAGCAGGGTGAACTCGGTACGGGTCAGCTCCACCGGGCGGCCGCCGCGGGTGACCTCGCGGGTGGCGAGGTCCATGCGCAGGTCCCCGAAGGTCAGCGCGTCGGCGTCCTCGGGCCGGCCGTCGCCGCCGGCGGGGGCGGCGTAGGAGCTGCGGCGCAGCAGGGCGCGCACCCGGGCGAAGAGCTCGTCCAGTTCGAACGGCTTGACCAGGTAGTCGTCGGCGCCCGCGTCGAGGCCGGTGACGCGGTCGCCGACCGTATCGCGGGCGGTCAGCATCAGGACCGGCGTGGTGCTGCCGGCGGCGCGCAGCCGGCGGGCGGCGGTCAGGCCGTCCATCCGCGGCATCTGGATGTCCAGGATGATCAGGTCGGGGGCGTACGAGTCCGCCTTGTCGAGGGCGTCGAGCCCGTCGACGGCGGTCTGCGTGCCGTACCCCTCGAAGGCCAGGCTGCGGCGCAGGGCCTCGCGTACGGCCGGTTCGTCGTCGACGACGAGGATGCGCTGCTGGTCGCCTTCGGCGCTCATACGGGGTCCCCCCAGGTGGTGGTCGGTCTCCTACCAGGCTCGCACGGGCGGCCTGGAAGTCGGGCTAGAAGGAGGTCCCGAAACCGTTCGCGGTGTTGTTGCCGGAGCCGCTGTTGCCGTTGCTGCTGCCGCCGTCGCCGCCCGGGCCGCCCTTGCGGAGGGAGGGGAGGTCGGCCTTGATGGTGTTGACGGGGATGGCGAAGCCGAGGCCGACGCTGCCGGCGGAGCCGCTGCCGCTGGAGGGGGAGTAGATCGCGGAGGGCATGCCCACGATCTCGCCGTTCATGTTGACGAGGGCGCCGCCGGAGTTGCCGGGGTTGAGGGAGGCGTCCGTCTGGATGGCCTTGTACGAGGTGGTGTCCGTGCCGGTGTTCCCGTTGAACTGCCGGCCGCCGTAGGAGAACGGGAAGCCGTCCTCGGGCGACTGCTGCTTCTGCTCGGACTTGGGGACGTTCACCTCGCGGTCGAGCGCTGAGACGATTCCGCTGGTGACCGTGCCGGTGAGGCGGTCGGGGGAGCCGATGGCGACGACCTCGTCGCCGACCTTGAGGCTGTCGGAGTTGCCGAGGCTCGCCGGCTTGAGGCCGCTCGCGCCTTCCAGCTTGATGAGGGCGAGGTCCTTGTCCGGGTCCGTGCCGACGATCTTCGCGCTGTACTTCTGGCCGTCGCTCATCGTCACCTGGATCTTGGCGGCGCCGTCGATCACGTGGTTGTTGGTGACGATCTCGCCGTCGGCGGTGATCACGATGCCGGAGCCGGTGCCCTGCCCGGAGGTGGTGCTGGTGTCGATGCGGACCACGGAGGGGCTGACGTTCTCGGCGACGCCGGTGACCGTGCCCTTGTTCGACTGGGAGATGGTGCTGCCGTTGACGCCGGTGCCGGCGTTGCCGGTCTTGTCCAGCATCTGCTGGACGGCGGCGGCCGTTCCGCCGCCGACGACGGCGGCCGCGAGGGCCACGGCGGCGAGGAGGGCGACCGGGCGCTTGGCACGGGCGTGGCCCTGGGCCCGGGCCGGGCCGGGGGCCGCGGGGGCGGCCTCGCCCCAGGTGGCCCAGCCGCCGTTGCCGCCGTTGCCGCTCCCGCTGTTCTGGGGGACGGTCTCTCCCTGGATGACCGGGGGAGTGTGGGCCTCGTGCCAGCCGGGGGCGGGTGCGGCCGGGGGGTAGGCCGGCGGCGGCGGGTACGCGGCGTCCTGTGCGAGCCGGTCACGACCGCGCTGCCAGTCCTCGCCCCAGGGGGCGGGCTGCTGGGGGAGGTTTTCCTGGGGGTACTCGCCTTCGCGGCGGAGGTTCTCGGTCATGGATACGACTCTGTCCGCCGATGATGAGAGCTTCCTGAGTCCCCGCTGAGAAGCCCGACAGAACCGTGTATGCCCGATATAAGCCCGGGCTGGGCCCGGACCCCCTGGGGCTCCGCCCCAGACCCCGCGCCTCAAACGCCGGCGAGGCTGGATTTGGCCGGCGGGGCTGGATTTTGCCGCGCAGCGGCACATCCAGCCCGTCCGGCGTTTGAGGACCGGGTCCGGGCAGAGCCCGGGGAACGGGCGAAGGGCGGGTAGGGGAACTCCGCCCCGCAGGGCCCGGCCGGCCGCACCCGCCCACCGGCCCCCGCGCCAGGACGGCAGTGGCGGCAACCCCGCCCGGCCACCGCCGGACCGAGTCCGGCGCAGCGGGGCGAAGCCCGGGAGGCCCTAGGGCCGAGTGGTGCGAGCTCCGCGTCGAAAAGGCACTAGCGGCAGCCGCAGGAGCGGCGGATGACCAGGGCCGAGGGGAACTGCTTCAGGCGTTCGCGGCGGGAACCCGCCACCCGCAGGGCGTCGTCCAGGACGAGGTCCACCGCGGCGCGGGCCATCGCGGGGCGGTCCGAGGCGATCGTGGTGAGGGGCGGGTCCGTCAGGGCCGCCTCCTTGACGTCGTCGAAGCCGGCCACCGCCAGCTGCTCGGGCACGTCGATGCGCAGCTCCCGCGCGGCGCGCAGGACGCCGATGGCCTGGTCGTCCGTAGCGCAGAAGATCGCCGGCGGGCGGTCCGGCCCGGCCAGCAGCTCCAGGGCGACCTTGTACGCGTCGTAGCGGTTGTACGGGGCCTGGAAGAGCCGGCCCTCCACCGAGCGGCCGGATTCGAGCATGGCCCGCCGCCAGCCCTCGACGTGGTCGGCCACCGGGTCGCCGACCTCGGGGGTGCTCTCGACGCCGCCGAGGCAGGCCACGTACGGGTGCCCGTGCTCGAGGAGGTGCCGGGTGGCGAGCTGAGCGCCGCCGATGTCGTCCGTGACGACGGCGACGTCGTCGATGGCCTCGGGGCGCTCGTGGAGGAGGACCACGCGGGCGTCCCACGCCTCGATCTCGGAGGCGGCCTGCTCGCTCATGCCCTGGCTGACCAGGATCAGGCCCGAGACCCGCATCCCGAGGAAGGCCCGCAGATAGTGGACCTCGCGCTCGGTGCGGTAGTCGGAGTTGCCGACCAGCACCATCTTTCCGCGCTCGGCGGCGGCCTGCTCGACCGCGTGCGCCATCTCCGCGAAGAACGGCTGGCGGGCATCGGGGACGATCATGCCTATGAGGTCGGTGCGGCGTGAGGCCATCGCCTGCGCGACCCGGTCCGGGCGGTAGCCCAGCTCCTTGATCGCGGCGAGGACACGCTCGCGCGTGGCCGGGGCAACCGGCCTGGGTCCGTTGTTGATGACGTAGCTCACGACGGCGGTAGAAGTACCCGCAAGTCGTGCCACGTCATCCCGCGTCACCTTGGCCACGCGCGGAAGTCTACGCGGGGTGACCTACCTCTGGGCAGGGCGTCCGGAGGAGGTCATTCCCACAGCCTTCCCACAGGACCCCTAGTCCATCCGGGTGAGTGCAGCGGCAGCCCGCGCGGAGGCCTCGGCCGCCGCCTTCGTGGCCGCCTGCGCGGCCGCTTCCGCCGCCGCCCGTTCCACCTTTTCCGGGGTGACGAAGCGGTACCCGACGTTGCGGACGGTACCGATCAGCGACTCGTGCTCGGGCCCGAGTTTCGCGCGCAGACGCCGTACGTGCACGTCGACGGTGCGGGTGCCGCCGAAGTAGTCGTAACCCCACACCTCCTGGAGGAGCTGCGCACGGGTGAAGACCCGGCCCGGGTGCTGGGCGAGGTACTTGAGGAGTTCGAACTCCTTGAAGGTCAGGTCCAGGACCCGGCCCTTCAGCTTCGCCGAGTACGTCGCCTCGTCGACCGACAGGTCGCCGTTGCGGATCTCCATCGGGGAGTCGTCCGAGCCGAGCTGCTGGCGGCCGGTGGCGAGGCGCAGCCGCGCCTCGACCTCGGCCGGTCCCGCGGTGTCGAGGAGGACGTCGTCGATGCCCCAGTCGGCGGTGACGGCCGCGAGGCCGCCCTCGGTGACGACGAGGATCAGCGGACAACCGGGCCCCGTGGAGCGGAGCAGCTGGCACAGCGACCGCACCTGGGGCAGGTCGCGGCGGCCGTCGATGAGGATCACGTCGGCGCCCGGGGTGTCCACGAGGGCGGGGCCCTCCGCGGGGGCCACCCGGACGCTGTGGAGCAGCAGGCCGAGGGCCGGCAGGACCTCGGTCGAGGGCTGCAGGGCGTTGGTCAGGAGCAGGAGTGAGCTCATGCCCGACCACCCGCCCTGGTCGGACGGTGCTGCTGGTCGTGCTGGTCGTGCTGGTGGTGTGCGTGCGCAGGTGCGTGCGCCGGTACCCCTACTGCCCGTACCTCTACTGCTTGCACCTGCACTTGCACGACGGTTCGCTGGTCCATCACGTCGGTTCCTCCTCGGTCCCGTCGAGGACTTTCGCGGCACTGCTTCGTACGACTTGCCGGTGTCCGTCCGTCCCCGCGCCCTGAGGCCCGGATGGACACCACTGTTCTCGGTCAGTTCAACGTGCTGAAAGCACAAAAGGACCCGGGGGCTACGTTGCCCGGATCCTCTCGCCAGCAGAATAGCCCACCCTCCCGGGCCGGGCCGAGGCTTCTGCGCGTTCCACTTCTGTGGTTCCCGCCACCCCCGGGACCTGCATATGCGCCGGTTTCACCGTATCGGTGGACCCGGTGCGGGCCGCCTGGGCGCACGCGGGGCGCGCGGAGGCACGCCGGGATCGGGGGCGCGAGGGTTCATGATGGAGGCCGACGGCAGAGCGCCGACGAGAGGAGCGTGCAGTGGCAACCGGAACCATCCGCTACTGGGCGGCGGCCAAGGCCGCGGCCAAGACGGCGGAGGAGCCGTACTCGGCGCGGACACTGGCCGAGGCGCTCGACGCCGTGCGGGAACGCCACCCCGGGGAGCTGACCCGGGTCCTGCTGCGCTGCTCCTTCCTCGTGAACGAAGAGCCCGTGGGCAAGCGCCCGCACGATTCCGTCGAGCTGACCGAGGGGGGCACCGTCGAGGTGCTCCCGCCGTTCGCGGGCGGGTGAGCGGAGCCCCATGAGCACGCCTGAGGAACAGCAGCAACAGCAGCAGCTACAGCATCAGCAGTTTCTGGAGCAGCAGCAGCAGCAACAGCAGCAGCCGGATCCGTACGGGACCCAGACCTGGCAGTCCCCGACGTGGGACACCTCGTACCAGCCGGTGCAGGCGCCGCTGGACGGCGTACCGGCGCAGTACCCGGTCGCCCCCGAGGGATGGTTCCGCGAGGAGCCGCAGGCCCAGGCCCCCCAGCCGCAGGCCCAGGAGCCCGTCTCCGGGCAGGAGTGGGGGCAGCAGCAGGCGTACGCGGACCCCTACCCGGATCCCTACGCGGCTCCGGCCTACCCGCAGACCGCGGCCCCGGACCACTGGTTCCGCGACGAGGCGCAGGCCGCGCAGGCGCAGCAGGCACCACAGGCGCAGCAGGCACCACAGGGCGAGCCCCCGCAGCAGTGGGGGGAGACGGCGTACGCGCAGCCCTACCCCGGCCCGTCCGACCCGTTCCGGCCGGAGGCGCAGCCGGCTCAGGCCCAGGCCCAGGCGGCCCAGGTCCAGGCTCCGGCCCCCGGCCAGGAGTGGGCCACGGAGTCGGCCCCGTACCTCCCGCAGCAGGCGGTCCAGGTCCCGGACGGGGCTCCCGCCGCGCACCCGGTGGCGGGCGACGGGGTGGCCGGCGGGGTGGCCGGCGGGGCGGCCGAGGAGGAGCCCGCCTGGTCGCCGCCCACCCTCGCCGGCAACACGCTGCGCGCCGTGGACCCGGCCCAGGCCCGCGCCGAAGGCCGCTCTCCGATCATCGATCCCGGTCCGCAGGCGGCCATACTGACGGCCGCCCTCGGGCTGGTCCTCGCGGCCGCCGCCGCGCTGAGCGAGTTCGCGCTGCTCGCACCCCTGATCGCCCTCCAGGGCCTCACCGCGGCGGGCTGGTTCCGGCTCAACGGCATGTGGCCGGCCCGTCAGGGCATCGCCCTGGCCTTCGCCGGGGCGGTCGTCGCCGATGTGGCGGTGCTCGCGGTGGACGAGCCGTACGGCCCCGGCGCGATCATCGGCACCCTCGGCGCCTGGGTGCTGCTGACGCTGGTGCTCCAGCTGCGCAGCCACGCGGATCCGGACGAGCGGATGTACGGGCTGATGGCCTCGGTGGCCTCGGCCGCGCTGGCCATCGTCTGCGCCGGCTACCTCGCGGCCGACTCCGCCGCCGTGAGCGTGGGCGCCGCCGCCGTGGCGGTGGCCGTCTTCGCGCGGGCGCTCCCGCTGCCCACCGCGCCCTCGGTCGGCGTCTCGCTGGCCGCCGCGACCGGTGCGGGCATCGCCGTGGGCGGGCTGATGTCCGTCGGAGCGGGCGGTGCGCTGATCGGCCTGGTGGCCGGGGTCTGCGCGCTGATCGGGCTGCGCGTGGCGGCGTACGACTACCCGTCGAAGTTCGTCCACATGACGGCCGGTGTCGCGCTGCCGCTGGCCGCGGCGGCTCCGGCGGTCTACCTGATCGGCAGGGTGGTGGGCTGAGGCCCGGCCTCCCCTCCACAGCGCCCGCCCCGCTCGCCGGGGCGGGCGTTGTCACACCCCCACCCGCCCCACCACACCCCACGCACCCCCGCCGTGCCCCGCCCCGCCCCGCCTCGCGCCAACTCACAGCGCCCTCACGGCCGGTCATGGTCCACTGGGCCGACGTACCAATCGTCTGGGGGGTGGGCACGTGCGTGTCCTGCGTGTCGTTGTGATCGTCGGAGTGGTCCTCGGCTGCCTGTTCGTCGGGGTGGACCGCTGGGCCGCCGGCTATGCCGAGAACCGGCTGGCGGATGAGATACGGGCCCGGCAGGGCCTGTCCGGCGTGGAGGCGGACATCCACGGGTTCCCCTTCCTGACCCAGCTGCTCTCCCGGGACCTCGACCAGGTCGACCTGAAGGTGGCCGGAGTCGACGTGGCGACCGCGGAGGGCCGTACGACGCACCTGTCCCGGCTGCGGGTCGCCTTCCGCGGGGTGGAGCTGAACGGTGACTACAACGGCGGTACCGCCCGGTCCGCCAAGGGCTCGGCCCTCGTCACGTACGCCGATCTGACCGCGGCCGCCCAGCCCGGGGTGACCGTCGCCTACGGCGGGGCGCCGGGCAAGGTGAAGGTCACCGCGAGGGTGGAGTTCCTCGGCAGGACCTTCAGCCGCAGCGTGGTGTCGACGGTCTCCCTCGTCGACTCCGGCGACGGGAAGGGCTCGATGATCGTCCGGGTCCGCGCCGACGAGGTGCCGGGCGAGGGCCTCCCCGGGATCGAGGCCGTGGTCCGCAAGAAGACCGACTTCGACCGGCGGATCGGCGCCGGCCTGCCGTCGGGGGTCCGGCTGACGGAGCTGACCTCGGACGAGGCCGGCGTGGTGCTCACCCTGGGCGGTAAGGATCTCGCCCTGGCCGGATAGTGAGACGGGTGGGTCCGATCCGCAGCTGGGAGGGCCTTACGGGGCTCCGGGCGGCTCGCACCCGAAGATCCACAAGAGGCCTCATCTCACCATCCGGACGATCCTGTCTCGGAATATGACACGGCGGTGACAGGGCGGCCGATTCGTCCCTACGATCCATGGCTATGAAGCATCAGCAGGCGGACCTCACGAAGCGACGGGCAGTAGACCTGTGTCGCGTCGCCGCCATGCTCTGTCGATCCATGTGACGTGTGAGCGCATCCCGCTCCATAGCCGGACGACGGCCTTCCGCTTTCCCGTGTGACCACCTCTGCCTCCCGCCCTCCTGAAGCCTCCCCGCAACAGGATGCGCGAGCGCACCCGGACGCACGCTCCCAGCACCACCAGCAGCACCCCGCCGCACACTGCCCCGGAGGAGAACATCATGAGCCGCAGCGACGTCCTCGTAGACGCCGACTGGGTCGAGGCCCACCTGAACGACGCGAACGTCGTCATCGTCGAGGTGGACGAGGACACGTCCGCGTACGACAAGAACCACATCACCAACGCCGTCCGGATCGACTGGAAGAGCGACCTCCAGGACCCGGTCCGCCGTGACTTCGTGGACCAGGAGGGCTTCGAGAAGCTCCTCTCCGCCAAGGGCATCTCCAACGACGACACCGTCGTCCTCTACGGCGGCAACAACAACTGGTTCGCGTCCTACGCCTACTGGTACTTCAAGCTCTACGGTCACCAGGACGTCCGCCTGCTCGACGGCGGCCGCAAGAAGTGGGAGCTCGACTCCCGCGACCTGGTCGACGGCACCGAGGTCCCCAGCCGCCCGGCCACCGAGTACAAGGCCAAGGCCCAGGACACCTCGATCCGCGCCTTCCGTGACGACGCGGTCGCCGCGATCGGCACGAAGAACCTGGTCGACGTCCGCTCGCCCGACGAGTTCTCGGGCAAGCTCCTCGCGCCGGCGCACCTCCCGCAGGAGCAGTCGCAGCGTCCGGGCCACATCCCGAGCGCCCGCAACATCCCGTGGTCGAAGAACGCCAACGACGACGGCACCTTCAAGTCCGACGAAGAGCTGACGGCCCTCTACCAGGCCGAGCAGGTCGACCTGGCGAAGGACACCATCGCCTACTGCCGCATCGGTGAGCGCTCCGCGCTCACCTGGTTCGTGCTGCACGAGCTCCTGGGCCAGGAGAACGTCAAGAACTACGACGGCTCGTGGACCGAGTACGGCTCGCTGGTCGGCGTGCCGATCGAGCTCGGCGCGAACAAGTAACTCCGGGCAACTCGTAATTCCGGGCATGCGACGCCCGTAGTCATACCTCTCTAGGACAGGACAGAGAACATGTGTGGAGCAAAGATCGGCGGGCCCGACCTCTCGACGCTGAAGCCCGGTGAGACGGCCATCCAGGGCCAGGTCACCAAGGACGGCGAGCCCATCAGCGGCTACGTCCGTCTGCTGGACTCGACCGGCGAGTTCACCGCCGAGGTCCCGACCTCGGCCACCGGCCAGTTCCGCTTCTACGCGGCCGAGGGCTCCTGGACGCTGCGCGCCCTCGTGCCCGGCGCCCAGGCGGACCGCGCCGTGGTCGTCGTCGAGTCCGGCGGCGTCACGGACGTGGCGATCGCGGTCTGAGCACCGCACCTGCATGACTGCATGACCGCATGACCGCATGACTGCACGACCGGCCGAAGGGCCGCACCCCCGGGGGTTGGACGCCATCGGATCGGGGTGCGGCCCTTCGTGCTGTTCCGGGACTCCCCGGGAGCGGGGTCCGGTTCTACCCTGGAGGCATGTACGCCCGGCGCCGGCGCGCCTACTTCCTGCTCATGGGCGGATGCCTGTTCCTCTTCGTCTCCGCCTGGTCCTTCGTGCGCCTGTGGTCCGTCGAGGCCGCCGTGGCGATGTGCGTGGTCGCCATGGTCATTCCGCCGGTCGCCGCCATGGTCGCGAACCGGCGCGGTCCGGACGACCGGTGGTGGGACGACCCCTCGGGCGACCGGAAGTCCGACGAGTGGTGGGACGAACTGGACGGAAAGCCGCGTCGCGAGGATTGAAACCCGTTGAGATAAAAATGTAATAAGGATGATCACAACATCTCCCCACGCGAGGGTGTCTTCTGTGTACGCGGGCGATCGGTCCGCGACTCCAGTCCTGTGGGGGGACTTCTTTTGGAACACGAACAGACCATCCCTGACCAGCGGAAAGAGGCGGAGAGCGCCCCGGAACCGGGCACTCCGGACGCGGCTCCGGCCGCTCCTGAAGCCGCTCCTGCGGCCACCCTCGCAACCGTTCCCGGTGCGGCCCCCGACGCAGTTCTGGAGGCGGCTCCGGCCACTCCCCGCGTCCGACGCGGCCGCCGTGCGGTCCTCCTGATCGCGGGCGCCGCCGTCCTCGGCGTCCTGGCGGGCACGATCACCGGCTACGCGATCCAGTACGACCGCGAACCGACCCCGCTGGCGCCGCTGGCGCAGGCGGAGCTGGTGGACCCGAAGGCGCTCGCGCCCGATGACGCCACCACGAACAAGACGATCAACGCCAACCGCTGGCACAAGACGGACGACGACCTCGCGAAGCTGCTGATCGAGGCGCCGGGCGGAGCGAAGACCGAAGCGGCGGGCTACGAGCCCATCGAATACTTCGCGACCTTCTTCAAGAAGCCGGACAGCCAGCTGGAATACCTCGCCGAACAGGACATCCGGCGGATCGCCGCGGTGAGCTGGGCGGTGAACGACACGACCTTCGTCTACGTGCGGCTGATCCAGTTCAACGAACGCTCTGGTGCGGACAGCTACCAGACCGGTCAGTCCAGGTACATGCCCGAGGCCGAGTACGCGGGCAACAGCGGCGTACTCATTCCCGGTCTCCCTTCGGACCTCGGGCGCGTCTGGGTGGACTCCAAGGCCGACGAGAAGCCCGGGTACCTCCCGATGCGCGGAGCCCGCGCCATCGCCCGGCGAGGCGACATCGTGCTCGACATCCACTACACGAACAACCGCGGCAAGGTCAGCGAAAGCGACGTCGTGGACCTGGCCAAGCGACAGCTGGAGCGACTGTGACCGAGCCGCAGAACGACGCGAAGGCGGCTCAGGAGGAGACGCCGACACAGGCCCCTGCCCCGGCACAGGCCCCGGCCCCGGCCCCGGCGCCCGAGGCGGAGGCAGTCGCCCCCCTCGCTCCGCCCGCGAAGCCCGCGCGTACGCGCAAGGTCAACCGCAAGGCGGTCGCCCTGATCGCCCTCGGCGTGACCGCAGCCGTGCTCGTGGGCGGCGGCGTCTGGGCGTCCTCCGCCATCGCGGACGCCGACCGGGATGCGCCCACCGCCTACTGGGCCCCCTTCGGCGAGGGGCTCCCGAAGCGCGAAGCCCCCGGCTCCGTGCCGACGAACGCGCTCCTGGGCAAACTGCTGCCGATTCCGGCCGGATTCGTCCTGGGGCCGGACCTGGAGGAGGACGGCAACAACTTCTTCGTCTCCGGCGAGAAGGCGGTCGAGGGCTTCAAGGAGACCCGCAGCGGCCTGACCAGCGCCGAGCGCAAGGACCGCGACAAGATGCTGGCCAACCTGAAGCTCAAGGGGCTGGCAGGACGCAGCTACGTGAACGAGCGGACCAGCTGGTTCGCCGAGATCCGCATCATGCAGGCCGACCCGAAGGCCGTGGGCGCGTTCTCCGAGGTCAGCAAGAAGTTCCTCGACTTCACGGGTGACGGCCGCACGGCTCCGAAGGTGGACGGCTTCCCGGACGCCAAGTGCTCGTTGGAGGCGATCGGCGAGAAGAAGAAGGAAAAGATCGACTCGATCGACTGCGTGGCCGTCGAGGGCGACGTGATGGTCACCTTCCGCGCGTACGGGCCCAAGCCCTTCGCCACCGCCAACGCCGTCGCGCTCTTCCAGAGCCAGATGAAGCACCTGAAGTCCCCCGGGGAGTCCGCGTGACCGAGCAGAACACCACCGGAGCCGTGCCGGAGCTCCTCGACGACACCGCGCCGCAGCCCGCCGCGGTCACGCACCCTGTCTCCGACGGGGTGCCCGAGCAGGCTCAGGCTCCCCGGCCCGCCGCGGACGAGCAGGGGGCGGCCGCCGCCGCCGCGTTCGCCGCGGACCCGCTCGCGGCCAACCCCTTCGCGGCCCCGGAGGTCCCGGCCGCGCCCAAGGACCGCCGCAAGCTGTTCGCAGCACTGCGCTGGACCGCCGCCGTACTGGTCTTCGGCGCCGTGGGCACGGGTGTCGCGTACGGGGTCACCCAGCCCGAGCGCACCGACATGCCGGGCCTGTCCACCAAGGCCGACGGCCGCTGGACGTTCCCGGCGCTGACCAAGCCGGTACTGCCGCCGGGCGCGCCCCTGCCGTTCGCCGAGGACAACCCGGGCGGCATCCACTACGCGGGGCTCACCGAGCTGCTCCTGCCGGCTCCCACCGGATCGGCCCCCGACTCCACGCTGAAACTGGAGAAGGACGGGGTGGTGACCGTCGACACCCTCCTGGAGGAGTACGGGGCCACGGCCCGCGAGGAGATGAAGGAGCAGTTCGGGAACGAAGGACTGCGCCAGATCGCCGCGCGCGGCTGGACCACTCCGGACGGCACCCGTACGCGGGTCTACCTGCTGCGCTTCCACACACCCGAGTTCCTCGGCGCGTTCAAGGGCTGCGGAGCCGACACCAGCATCGGCAGTGCCACGAGGCTGGAGATCGACACGGACTGGCGCAACGCCAAGTCCTCGCAGCGGCACCCGCTGGGGGCCCGGACCTCCGGGTTCAGCACGCAGGGCAACACCAGCGAGATCATCCTCTACCAGGAGCCCAAGCCCACGGGCGACGAGCAGACCAAGCTGGGCTGCATCCAGTCCGGAGACATCCAGGCCCTCGTCCTGCAGACCCGCAAGGGCGAGGTGGCGACCGTGCCCTTCCACCAGACGGTGATCCTCCAGCACCAGCTGCTCGGCTAGCGCGCGGCCGCCGGGGGAGCGCGTCGTACGGGCTACCTCACACGGTGCCCCGGTCCCCAGGCCAGTAGGCTTGGGGACCGGCCCCGTAACGCCACCCTTCACTCCGAGGAGCACCCCGTGCTTGAGGCAGTCTTCACCTCCCTGCTGGTCCTGGTCTGTGTCGGCGTCCTCGCCTTCTCCGCCCTGGCCGTGAAGAAGCTGTACCAGGGCCAGCGCTGATCCCCTCGGATCTGCCGCCGACCGCCCCGGATACCGGAACCCCTCCCACAGATCGCCTGAGCTGAGCAGCCATTCATGATCCAGATCCCGTCCGACCTGAACCCCGGTCTCGTCCCCCTCGCCTTCCTCCTCGGCAACTGGGAGGGCGCAGGCGTCTTCGACTTCCCTGGTGAGGAGAAGTGCAACTTCGGCCAGGAAGTCGTCTTCAGCCACGACGGCCGGGACTTCCTGGAGTACACCTCCCACACCTGGGTGCTCGACGCCGAGGGCAACAAGGTGCGCCCGCTGGAGTCCGAGTCGGGCTACTGGCGCATCGACAATGACCGCAAGGTCGAGATCGTCATGGTCCGTGACCAGGGCGTCGTCGAGGTCTGGTACGGCGAGCTCGCCGACAAGAAGCCGCAGATCGACGTGGTCACGGACGCGGTCGCCCGCACCGCGGCCTCCGGCCCGTACAGCGGTGGCAAGCGGCTCTACGGCTACGTGAAGAGCGACCTCATGTGGGTCGGCGAGAAGGCCACCCCCGAGGTGGAGCTGCGCCCCTACATGTCGGCCCAGCTGAAGAAGGTCGTCACGCCCGAGGAGGTCGCGGAGATGGCGCGCAACCTCCCGGACATGCCGGACGACGGCATCGCCTTCTTCCGCTAGAGCGCCCCGGCAAGCGTGCGCAGGAGCCCCCGGCAGCCTCGGCCGCCGGGGGCTCCCGCACGTGCGGCGCCTTCCGTACGGCCTCCCCGCTCCCCTCGAACGGGCCCGAGGCCTACACTGGCCGGGTGGTGACCACCGACAGCACCGAGAACCTCGCCGCCGCCGACAGCGGTGACTGGAAGAGCGACCTGCGCCAGCGCGGATACCGCCTGACCCCGCAGCGCCAACTCGTGCTGGAAGCCGTGGACGCCCTGGAGCACGCCACCCCGGACGAGATCCTCGTCGAGGTGAGGAAGACGGCCTCCGGGGTCAACATCTCCACGGTCTACCGCACGCTAGAGCTCCTGGAGGAGCTGAAGCTCGTCTCGCACGCCCACCTCGGGCACGGGGCCCCCACGTACCACCTCGCCGACCGGCACCACCACATCCACCTGGTCTGCCGCGACTGCACCGAGGTCATCGAGGCGGACGTGGACATCGCCGCCGAGTTCACGTCCAAGCTCCGCGACACCTTCGGCTTCGAGACCGACATGAAGCACTTCGCGATCTTCGGCCGCTGCAAGACCTGCGCCGCCAAGCAGCGCTAGCCCCGCCCGGCCCCACCTAGCCCCGCCGGCCCCACCTGGCGCCGCCTCGCACCGCAGAGCGGCACGAGCGCCGCCGGGCGGCACTAGGACTGCCCGGGGCAGGGTCGTACGCTGGTGCCATGACCAGCAGCCCCTTGCTCCATCTCCCCGGCGCCGTGCAGGCCGAAGGCCGCGACGAGGGCGTCGCCGCCCACTACGGAGAGCTGTACGGAGAACAGCGCACGCTCGCCGACGGCCGCGGCTTCGTCGACCTCTCCCACCGCGGGGTCGTCACCGTCACCGGCTCGGACCGGCTGAGCTGGCTGCACCTGCTGATCACTCAGCACGTCACCGCCCTCCCGGCCGGCCAGGCCACCGAAGCGCTGATCCTCTCCGCGAACGGCCACATCGAGCACGCGCTCTACCTCGTCGACGACGGCGAGACGATGTGGATGCACGTCGAGCCCGGCACCCAGGAGGCGCTCATCGCCTACCTGGAGTCGATGATCTTCTTCTACCGCGTGGAAGTCGCCGACCGGACCGCCGAGTTCGCCGTCGTGCACCTGCCGGCCGGCTCCATCGCCGAGGTCCCCAAGGAACTCGCCGTACGCGAGACCCCGTACGGCCGCGACGTGTTCCTGCCGCGCGACGCCCTGGAGGCCTTCGCCGACTCCCACGGCCCGGCCGCCGGGCTGCTCGCGTACGAGGCCCTGCGCGTGGAGGCACACAGGCCGCGGCTCGGCCTGGAGACCGACCACCGCACCATCCCGCACGAGCTCGGCTGGATCGGCACCGCCGTGCACCTGCAGAAGGGCTGCTACCGCGGCCAGGAGACGGTGGCCCGCGTCCACAACCTGGGGAAGCCGCCGCGCCGGCTGGTCTTCCTGCACCTGGACGGCTCCGAGGTGCTGCTCCCCGCGCACGGCGCGCCCGTACGGCTGGCCGCGGACGGGGAGGAGGGCCGTCAGCTGGGCTTCGTGACCACCTCGGTCCGCCACCACGAGCTGGGCCCGATCGCGCTCGCGCTGGTCAAGCGGAACGTCCCGGTGGACGCCCCGCTGCTGGTGGGCAAGACGGCCGCCGCGCAGGAGGTCGTCGTGGCGCCATGACCGCCGCGCGCCGGATCCAGACGACCTAGATGTCGATGACGATGGTGAACGGGCCGTGGTTGGTCAGCGAGACCCTCATGTCCGCGCCGAACCGGCCCGTCTCCACCGTCGCGCCCAGCGCCCGCAGTTGCGCCACGACCGCGTCCACGAGCGGCTCGGCGAAGGCCCCGCCGGCGGCCGCGTTCCAGGTGGGGCGGCGGCCCTTGCGGGCGTCTCCGTAGAGGGTGAACTGGGAGATCACCAGCAGCGGCGCGTTCACGTCGCTGCAGGACTTCTCGGCCTCAAGGATCCGCACCGACCAGAGCTTGCGCGCCAGCAGCTCCGCCTTCTCCGGGGTGTCGTCGTGGGTCACCCCCACCAGCACGCACAGCCCCTCCCCGACGATCTCTCCGACGGTCTCGCCGGCCACCACGACGCTCGCGCCGTCCACCCTCTGCACCACTGCTCGCATAACACCTGTGTACCAGGCGTGCACCCGTCCGGGGCCGATCGGGTGGAGTGGGACTGCGTCGGTACCACGGGGAGTGGCACGATGCACGCAGGCGGTGCCCCCAGCACCGGTCGAGGGGACGGACACGAACGCATGAACACTTCTGGTACCTCCGCACCTGCTTCTGCGCCCATCGCAACCGTGGGCTCCGCGGCGCCCGTCGCACCCATGGCGTCCGCGGCGGCCGCCGAGACCCCGGCGCCGCGCCCGCCCGCGCAGCGGACCGGGGCCGCGGACGCCCCGCCGACGCCGACCACCGCACTCGGCCTGCCCGAGCTGCGCGGACTGCGCCGCGACGCGCAGCGCGACGAGGCGGACCTGAGCTACGTACGCCGGCTGCTCCAGGGCCGCATCGACATCCTGCGCGCCGAACTGGCCCGGCGTACGGACCCCGAGGCGCCGGTGGTGGACCGGCTCTCGGAGATCCTCGCGGACGCCCCCTCCAGCCGCAGCGCCTCCGCCCGGCACGTCACGCTCGGCACCCCGCACGGGGAGGAGTACCGGCTGCTGGCGGCCGAGATGCTCTCCGACGTGGAGCTGTCGGACCTGGGAGCGCGCACGGACGAGGAACTCCACGAGGGGATGGGCCGGTTGGTGCGCTACGAGCAGCAGGTCTCGCGCCGCCGCCAGCAGCTCCAGCGCACGGCGGACGACTGCAGCGCGGAGATCACCCGGCGCTACCGGGAGGGCGAGGCCCAGGTGGACGACCTGCTGGCCTGAGCGGGCGGGAGGCGCGGGGGACGCGGGGGCCCGCGGGAAAAATGCGGGCGACGGGGGCGGGGCGGGCCGATTAGCGTGGGTCGCTATGAGCGCTGACGTCCGGCCGATCGCCGCATCCGAGCTTCCCCAGTGGCTGCGTGCCCAGCAGACCGGTTTCCTGAACGCGAAGCATCCCACGGCCGAGGACCACGCTCAGGTGGCCGGGCACGTCGACTGCGCCCGGACCCAGGGCGGGTTCGACGCGGACACCGGGCGGTGCGTGGCGACCTTCCGCTCCTTCGCGCAGGAACTGACCGTGCCCGGCGGGGGGTTCGTCCCGTCGAGCGCCGTCACGAACGTGACCGTGGCGCCCACGCACCGCAGGCAGGGTCTGCTGACCCGGATGATGTCCGCCGAGCTGGCCGCCGCCCACGCGCGCGGCGACGTGGTGTCGACGCTGATCGCCGCCGAGTACCCGATCTACGGTCGGTACGGGTACGGGCCCGCCACCTCCGCCTCGGAGTGGGAGATCGACGTACCGCGCACCGGGCTCGACCCGCGCGCCGCAGTCTGCGGCGACGGCGGCAGGATCGACCTCGTGGACGAGGCCGAGGTGCGGGAGCTGGGCCCGGCCCTGCACGAGCGGCTGCGGGCGGCCGTGCCCGGCGCGGTGAGCCGCGACGCCCGCTGGTGGCGGGTGACCACGGGCGTGGAGACGCTGTCCCACAACCCGTACACGCCGTCCTTCCACGCGGTGTACCGGACCGCCGAGGGCGAGGTGGCCGGCCTGGTCCGGTACACCTGCGACGACCACTGGACCGACGCCAAGGTCCCGCAGAACACCGTGCAGGTCCGGCAGTTGCTCGCCCTCACCCCGGACGTGGAGCGGGCGCTGTGGCACTTCCTCTGCTCCATCGACTGGGTGATGAAGGTCCGCACCGGCTACCGCGCCCCCGACGACCTCGTCGCCCAACTGCTGCCCGACCCGCGCGCCGCCCGGCTGGTGACCGCGGCCGACTGGCTGTGGGTGCGGCTGCTGGACGTCGTACGGGCCCTGGGCGCACGGACGTACGCCGTGCCCGGGGTCCTCGTCCTGGAGGTCGCCGACCCGTCCGGGCCGGCGGGCGGGCGCTACCGGCTGGACGCGGGCGCGGGGCACTGCGTACGCACGGAGGAGCCGGCCGATCTGCGCCTGGACGTGGGCACACTGGGGGCGCTGTACCTGGGCGACGAGTCGGCGGTGCGGCTGGCGGCGCTCGGCAGTATCACGGAGGAGCGGCCCGGGACGCTCGCGCTCGCGGACGCGGTGTTCCGCACGGCGCGCAGGCCGTGGTGCCCGGACATCTTTTGAGCCCCGTCCGGGGTGTCGGGCGGTCGGCCGAGCGGGAAACTGGACGGACGAGGACTGAGGTACTTGGCAACACTGGTGGAAACCCTGCGCGCGGCCGGCTGCGTCTTCGCGGAGGAGGAGGCGGAGCTGCTGACGGCCGCCGCCGAGGACGCGGGGCACCTCGAGGGGCTGCTGGCCCGGCGGGTGGCCGGCGAACCGCTGGAACACGTCGTCGGCTGGGCGGAGTTCTGCGGGCTGCGCATGGCCGTCGGCGAGGGGGCCTTCGTGCCGCGCCGGCGCAGTGAGTTCCTCGCGGGGCAGGCGGTGGCGGCGGCCCGGCCCGGAGCGGTCGTCGTGGACCTGTGCTGCGGGGTGGGCGCGCTCGGCGCCGCGGTGGCCGCGGGGGTGCCGGGGGCCGAGCTGCACGCGGCGGACATCGACCCGGCCGCGCTCGCCTACGCCCGGCGCAACGTGGCCCCGTACGGCGGCCGGGTGTGGGAGGGCGACCTCTACGCGCCCCTGCCCGCCGGGCTCCGGGGCCGGGTGGACGTCCTGGTGGTCAACGCCCCGTACGTGCCGACCGGGGAGATCGCCCTGCTGCCGGCGGAGGCCCGTGATCACGAACCGCCCGTCTCCCTGGACGGCGGGGCGGACGGCCTGGACGTCCACCGCCGGGTGGCGGCGGGCGCCCCGCCCTGGCTCGCACCGGGCGGCACCCTCCTGATCGAAACGAGCACCCGTCAGGCCCCCGTCACGGCGGCGGCCCTGACGGCGGCGGGCCTGTCGGTGCGTGCGGTGACCTCCGAGGAGTACTACGCGACGGTGGTCGTCGCGAGGGCGCCGTAGTCCGTGGGAGTTATTGCAAGCAGCTGCTTGCAATAGTTAGCAAGGTGCGGCAGGATCGGGGCATGGCATCGCTCAACGTCGGGAACCTCGGCGAGTACCTGCGCGAGCAGCGGCGGCAGGCGCAGCTTTCGCTGCGGCAGCTGGCCGATGCGGCGGGGGTGTCGAATCCGTACCTCAGTCAGATCGAACGCGGGCTGCGCAAGCCGAGCGCGGACATCCTGCAGCAGCTCGCCAAGGCGCTGCGGATCTCCGCCGAGACGCTGTACGTGCAGGCCGGAATCCTGGACGAGCGGGACCGGGACGCCGTGGAGACGACGGCCGTGATCCTCGCGGATCCGTCCATCAGCGAGCAGCAGAAGCAGGTGCTGCTCCAGATCTACGCGTCCTTCCGCAAGGAGAACGCCGCCGAGGCCGAGGTGAAGGCAGCGGCCGAGGACGATGACGGGGCCGGGGCGGCCGGAGCCGAAGCCGCCGCCGACGGCGGCAGCGGCGGCGATGCCGAGATGCGCCGTACGAGCTGAGCACAGGCTGACTACGCACTGAACACGCAGAGCACGAACTGAGACCGTGATCCGGGAGGACCACCACATGGCCATCGCCGATGACCTGAAGAAGACCCTCACCGACCCGACC
Organism: Streptomyces sp. NPDC059957; assembly: GCF_042730015.1. Classification (NCBI taxonomy): domain Bacteria; kingdom Bacillati; phylum Actinomycetota; class Actinomycetes; order Kitasatosporales; family Streptomycetaceae; genus Streptomyces; species Streptomyces sp. NPDC059957. Next base: position 59,201 of record NZ_JBHWMB010000015.1, read on the forward strand.
CCCCTCTACTTCGCCGCCGGCACCGCCGACCTCGCCGTGCAGCAGGCCAGGAAGGTGCCCGGGCTGATCGAGCAGCTGCGCGCCGAGGCTCCCGCGCGCATCGAGGCCGTGAAGAACACCGACCCGAAGGCCGTGCAGGAGAAGGCCAAGGAGAAGGCCAAGGAGGCGCAGGAGGCGGTCACCGCCACCGTCGCCGAGGTGTTCGGGTCGATCGACGCGAAGAAGCTCGGGGAGACCGCCCAGGACCTGGCGCTGCGCGGGGTCGGCGTGGCCGCCGAGTACGCGGTCAAGGCCAAGGAGGCCTACGACAAGGTCGCCGAGCACGGTGAGCAGACCGTACGGGCATGGCGCGGCGAGGTCTCCGAGGAGATCGTCGACATCGCCGTGGTCGTGGAGCCGGAAGCCGCCGAGCCGGTGGCGGAGCCCGCCGCCGAGCCCGCGCCGAAGAAGGCTCCGGCCCGCAAGGCCGCGGCCAAGAAGGCCGCCGCAGAGCCGGCCGACGAGAGCTGAGATGCGCGCGACGGACCGGGCACCCGATGGGCGTCCGGTCCGTTGTGGTTTGGGAATCGGGCTCTGCCGGTAGCGTGGAGGCAGGCGGCATCCGGCGAGCGAGGCGTGAGAAGGCGGTCAGACGATGTTGATGAACGGGTTCAATCAAGGGGTGCTACCGCTGTTCGGGTACGCCATGCTCGTGCTCGCCGTGGTGGCCTTCGTGATGGCGCTGACGGCGCGCGAGGACGCGTACCGGGCGGCGAGCAAGCAGACCAAGACCTTCTGGCTGGTCATCCTCGGCATCACCGTGGTCGTGGACTTCTTCCTCGGGATGCTCTTCCTGCAGATCGCCGGGCTGGTCGCCAGCATCGTGTTCTTCGTCGACGTGCGCCCCGCCCTCAAGCAGGTCTCGGGCGGCGGCGGTGGCGGCCGGCGTGGAGGCAGCAGCAGCGACGGGCCGTACGGGCCCTACAACGGCGGACGGTAGGCGGACAGCCGGTGGCCGGTGGCCGGTGGCCGGTGGCCGGTGGCCGGTAGCCGGGTAGGCGGTAGCCGGTAGCCGGGTAGGCGGTAGAAGGCCTGCCCGGCCCGTCAGCCCTCGGCGCGGGAGAGGAGGACGACGGCGACGTCGTCCGTCAGCTCCCCGCCGTTGAGGCGGCGGGCTTCGGTCACGGAGGCTTCGAGCAGGCCTTCGCCGCTCAGTCCGTCGGACAGGTGGCGGTTGATCATCTCGACCATGCCGTCCTGCCCGAGCCGCTCCTTGCCCTGGCCGATGCGGCCCTCGATCAGGCCGTCGGTGTAGAGCATCAGGCTCCACGTGCCGCCCAGCTCCACCTGGCGGCGCGGCCAGCGGGCCTTGGGCAGCAGGCCGAGCGCCGGGCCGCTGTTCTCGTACGGGAGCAGTCGCGCGGGGCGGCCCGGCCGGGAGATCAGCGGCGCCGGATGGCCCGCCAGGCACAGGCCCGCGCGCCGGCCGTCCGGGGCGATGTCCACCGTGCAGAGCGTCGCGAAGATCTCCTCGCAGGGTCGCTCGACTTCGAGGACCTGCTGGAGGGTGGAGAGCAGGTCGTCGCCGCACAGGCCGGCCAGGGTCAGCGCCCGCCAGGCGATGCGCAGCTCGACGCCGAGGGCGGCCTCGTCCGGGCCGTGGCCGCAGACGTCGCCGATCATCGCGTGGACGGTGCCGTCGGGGGTGCGGACGGTGTCGTAGAAGTCCCCGCCGAGGAGCGCGCGGCTGCGCCCGGGCCGGTAGCGGGCGGCGAAGCGGAGGTCGGAGCCCTCCAGGAGCGGGTGCGGGAGCAGTCCGCGCTCCAGGCGGGCGTTCTCCTGGGCCCGAAGTTTCGATTCTGCAAGCTTGTACTGGGCGATGTCCGCCCGTTTTCTCTCCACCGCGTAGCGGATGGCACGGCCGAGGAGCCGCCCGTCGAGCTCGTCGCGGAACAGGAAGTCCTGGGCCCCCACGCGCACGGCCTCCGCGGCGCGATCCGCGTCCTCCTCGGAGGTGAGCACGAGGACGGCGTGCCGCGGGGCGATGCGGAGCACCTGGCGCAGGGCGCCGAAGGGATCGGCGGCTTCGCCGGAGCCGGAGCCGGAGCCCCCGCCGTGCGGGAGCGAGAGGTCGAGCAGGACGCAGTTCACGTCCGGGGTGAGCAGCCGGGCCGCCTCCGTGAGGTTGCGGGCGCTGCGCAGCCGGATGCGGTGGCCGTCGGCGTCGAGTATCTCGGGGACGGTGAGGCCGCCGGCGGGGTCGTCCTCGATCACCAGCAGGGTGAGCGATGACGTGGCGCCCGGGCCGCTCTCGGTGCCCGGGATGTCCCTCTGCCGCGGTACGGGTACGGGCATCGTCTCCGGTTCCTTCCCGCCCCCTCGGGGGTTCGCTCGTCCGGCGACCCTAGCGGCGGGACGAGGGAAGCGGAATGGCGGGTCGGGCTCGGGGCTCCGGCATATGCCGTTATCGGGTGGGAAAGTCCGCGTCGGCGAATGACCAACGTCACGGCGGAGGCCTACGACGTCCCGCCCACCGAGACGTACCGCCGTCGGGGGCGGGCCGTCCCCGGGGGTGGTGAACCCCCGGTGGCGCTGCCTGTCGGTGAGCGGGCCGTCGCTACGCGTCCGGCCTGACCACGGCCTTGATCGGCATGGAGCCCGCGCCGGCCATGGTGACGTTGCGGCCGGGGCGCGGGGAGTGGACCATCGCGCCGTCCCCGACGTACATGCCGACGTGGCTCGCGTCGTCGAAGTAGATGATCAGGTCGCCCGGCCGCATGTCCTTGACCGCGACCTTGGGCAGCCGCAGCTGCTCCTGCGAGGTGCGCGGGATCCGCTTGCCCGCCGCGAGCCAGGCCTGCGAGGTCAGCCCGGAGCAGTCGAACGAACCGGGTCCCTCCGCACCCCACACGTACGGCTTGCCTATCTGGGCGGCCGCGAACTGCACGGCCCGCTTGCCCGCGTCGGTGGCGGCCTTGCCCGAGGAGCCGTTGATCGGGCGCGTGGACAGCCAGTCGTTCTGCGCCTTGCGCTGCGCTTCGGCCTCGAGCTCCAGCAGCCGGGCCTTCTGCTCGGCCTCCAGCTTGCTCTCGAGGTCCTCCGCCGCCTTGATCTTGTCCTCGACCTGCTTCTTGGCGAGTTCCTGCTTGACCCGGTTGGCCTCCAGGGTCTCCCAGTGCGCGCTCGCGTCCCTCGCGTACTGCTGCAAGTCGCTCTGGGTGCGGTTCAGTTCGGAGAGCAGGTCCGAAGTGGCCTTCTCGCCCTGGCGCAGCCGGTCGTTGCCGTCCAGGAACTGCGCCGGGTCGTTGCTCAGGGCCAGTTGCGCGCCGGGCGGCAGCCCGCCCGAGCGGTACTGCGCACGGGCCGCAGCCCCCGCGCGGCCCTTCAGGGTGGTGATGCGGTCCTGGCCCGCGAGGACCAGGTTGGCGATCTCCACGATCTTGTCGGACTGCGTCCTGGTCTCGCTCTCCGCGAGGTTGAAGGCGTCCGTGGCGGCGCCCGCCTCGCGGTAGAGGCCCTCTATGTCCTTGCGGACCTGCTCCAGGGACTTGCCCTGCTGGGGCTCCGGCGCCGCGAACGCCGTGCCGGCCAGTGCGCCGGGCGCGGACAGCAGCGCCATCGCGCAGAGCAGAGTGAGGGCGATCGAACCCCGTCGTCGTTTCCTCATGGTCCCCCCAGACACCAGACTGATTAATCGTCAGTAACTTGTGATTGCCTTCGGGATGGTGCCACGAGTCGGTGAATTCCAACACCCTTGTGGATATCCATCCGATGCGTCCCGATCGCCCCCGCGGCCCCCCGGGCCACGGCCGCCGCGGCCGGCAACGCCAGTCACAGCCGCCACCGCAGTCACGGCAGCCACGGCAGCCACGGCCGCCCCCGTCACCCCGAAGGCCTCAACGCTTCCCACCGCACCGTCAGTTCCCCCTGACGCCACCGCACCGGCCCGTCCGCCAGCGGCCAGTCCCCGGCCAGCGCCCGCGCCGTCCGGATCCAGCGCTGCCGTGCCCCGTAGGAGGCGTACGGGGCCGCCGCCGCCCACGCCCGGTCGAAGTCGCGCAGGAACGCGTGCACCGGCTCGCCCGGCACGTTGCGGTGGATCAGCGCCTTCGGCAGCCGCTCCGCCAGGTCCGAGGGGCGCTCCAGGGAGCCCAGCCGGGTCGCGAAGGTCACCGTGCGCGCCCCTTCGGGCCCGAGCGCGACCCAGACGTGGCGCCGCCCGATCTCGTCGCAGGTCCCCTCCACCAGCAGCCCGTCGGGAGCGAGCCGGGCACACAAGCGCTCCCACACCGCCTCGACCTGCTCCTCGTCGTACTGGCGCAGCACGTTCGCCGCCCGGATCAGCGCCGGCCGGACCCCGTCCTCCAAGGGCACCTCGAAGCCACCGTGCCTGAAGCTCAGGCCCTCCCGCTCGTACGGCTTCGCGCCCGCGACCCGGGCCGGTTCGATCTCGATGCCGACCACCCGCACCCGCGGGGCCGCCTCCCGCAGCCGCGCCAGCAGCTCCACCGCGGTCCAGGGCGCCGCCCCGTAGCCGAGGTCCACCGCGACCGGGTCCTCCGCGCGCCGCAGCGCCGCCCCGTGCGTCGCCGCGATCCAGCGGTCCATGCGGCGCAGCCGGTTCGGGTTCGTCGTTCCGCGGGTCACCGTGCCGACGGGGCGACGAGGGGGAGGGGTGGAGCGGGAGGCCATGTGCAGAGAGTAAGCGGAGGGCTCCCGCCCGATAAAAATCCGGCGCGGCAGCAGGAAAACCGGCCGTCCCGGAATGCGGGGGACGGCCGCCCGGGTTGCACTCCTAGAAGAGCGTCGACAGCGCTCTCCGTGTCATGCCGTCCGAGCGAGAGGAACTGCTCCCTTGAGCCAGTACGTGTCCCGCATCGGCGGCAGCATCGGAGGCCGCTTCGCCGCCGCCCGCGCCGGCACCCGCCACGAGCCGCCGCGCCTGCGCCTGCCCGCCGCCGTCGGCGGTCACCGCAAGCCGCGGCGCGTCGCCATGCTCAGCGTGCACACCTCACCGCTGCACCAGCCCGGCACCGGCGACGCCGGAGGCATGAACGTCTACATCGTCGAGCTGGCCCGGCGCCTCGCCGCGATCAACATCGAGGTCGAGATCTTCACCCGGGCCACCGCCGGCGGCCTGCCGCCCGTGGTCGAGCTCGCGCCCGGAGTCCTCGTACGGCACGTGGACGCGGGCCCGTACGAGGGCCTCGCCAAGGAGGAGCTGCCGGCCCAGCTGTGCGCCTTCACCCACGGCGTCATGCAGGCCTGGGCCCGCCACCGCCCCGGCTATTACGACCTGGTCCACTCGCACTACTGGCTGTCCGGCCACGTCGGCTGGCTCGCCGCCGAGCGGTGGGGCGTCCCGCTCGTGCACGCCATGCACACCATGGCCAAGGTCAAGAACGCGGCGCTCGCCGAGGGCGACACCCCGGAGCCCGCAGCCCGCGTCATAGGCGAGACGCAGATCGTCGACGCCGCCGACCGGCTCATCGCGAACACCGCCGAGGAAGCCGACGAGCTCGTACGCCACTACGCGGCCGACCCCGGCAAGGTCGCCGTCGTCCACCCCGGCGTGAACCTCGAGCGCTTCACCGTCGCCGACGGCCGCTCCGCCGCCCGCGCCCGCCTCGGGCTGCCGCAGGACGCCGTCATCCCGCTCTTCGCGGGCCGCATCCAGCCGCTCAAGGCCCCCGACATCCTGCTGCGGGCCGTCGCCGAGCTCGTCGACCGGGAGCCGGCGCTGCGCACCCGGCTGTTCGTGCCCGTCGTCGGCGGGCCGAGCGGCAGCGGGCTCGCCAAGCCGGAGGGGCTGCAGAAGCTCGCCGCGAAGCTCGGCATCGCGGACCTCGTGCACTTCCATCCGCCGGTGGCGCAGGACGCGCTCGCGGACTGGTTCCGGGCGGCGTCCGTGCTGGTCATGCCCTCGTACAGCGAGTCCTTCGGACTGGTCGCCATAGAGGCGCAGGCCACCGGCACACCAGTGCTGGCCGCGGCCGTCGGCGGGCTCCCCGTCGCCGTCGACGACGGGGTCACGGGGATCCTCGTACCCGGCCACGATCCGGTCGACTACGCCCGCGAGCTACGGCGCTTCGTGGACGAGCCGGGCCTCGTGGACCGGATGGGCGCGGCGGCCGCGCGGCACGCGCAGTTCTTCGGCTGGGACACCGCCGCGAGCGGCACGGCCGACGTGTACACGGGGGCGATGCACGATCACCGCCGTCACGTACGCTCCCACCATGGCTGACGCTCACCCCACCGACGCCGCTGACGGCGCTGACGGCACCGACACCGCGGCGATCATCGAAGCGACGCTGACCGGCGCGGAACTGAGCTGGGAGAGCCCCGCACCGGGCTCGTACGTGGTCCAGCTCCCCGGTACCCGCAAGCTGAGCACCACCTGCTCGCTCAAGGCCGGCAAGCACTCCCTGTCGGTCAACGCCTTCGTGATCCGCCACCCGGACGAGAACGAGGCGGCCGTCCACCGGTGGCTGCTGGAGCGCAACCTCAAGCTCTACGGCATGGCCTACGCGGTCGACGCGCTCGGCGACGTCTACCTGACGGCCCGCCTCCCCCTGTCGGTGATCACCCCCGACGATCTGGACCGGCTGCTCGGCACGGTCCTGGAGGCGGCCGACGGGGCCTTCAACACCCTGCTGGAGCTGGGTTTCGCGAGCGCGATCCGGCGGGAGTACGAGTGGCGGGTCTCGCGCGGCGAGTCCACGCGCAACCTGGACGCCTTCAAGCACCTGACGCAGCCGTCGGGGGCGGCGGCGCAGCCGGAGTAGAGGGCAGGAGCCGTAGGCGTCAGGCGGCCGGAGCCACCGGATCCGTCGCCTTCGCCGGAGCGGCGACCTCCACGACCGGCTCCGCGAACGGCTCCGCGACCGCCTCCGTGAACGGCTCCGCGACCGCCTCCGCGACCGGCTCCGCGAACGGCTCCGCAAGCGCCTTCGCGAACGGCTCCACGACCGCCTCCACCGGGCTCGCCTCGTCCTGCGGAAGGCTCCTCATCAGCAGCCAGTAGCCCAGCGCCGCCACCGTGCCCAGGACCGCCGTCGCGCCCCACAGCCACGCCGCGCCGAAGTGCTCGATCGCGAAGCCCGCCATCAGCGGGGCGATCAGCGAGGCCACCGCCCACGACATCGTGTACATGCCCTGGTAGCGGCCGCGCCCGTGCAGCGGGGAGAGCCGCGCGACCAGGCCCATCTGGGTCGGCGAGTTGATGATCTCGGCCAGCGTCCACACGCAGACGGTCAGCGCCAGGCTCCACACCGAGCCGCCGAAGGCCGTCAGCCCGAACCCGTACCCGGCCAGCAGCGCCGAGATCACCAGCAGCTTCTGCGGATCACGGTGCTCGATGAACCGGGTGACCGGGATCTGCAGCAGCACGATCAGCACGCCGTTGACCCCGATGACCAGCCCGTAGTCGGCCGTCGAGAACCCGGCCGCGCCCATCGCGAGCGGCAGCCCGAACGAGCCCTGCATGAAGATCAGCGAGATCAGGAACGACAGCCCGACCACACCCATGAACCGCCCGTCCCGCAGCACCGTCCCCAGGCCGATCTCCGGCTCGGCGGCAGCCTTCTGCGCCGCCGTCTTCTCCGGCCGGGACTCCGGCAGCTTGAGGTAGACGAGCACCGCGCAGACCAGCGTCAGGGCCGCCTCGCCGAGGAACCCGGCCAGGTAGCTGTACTCCGCGACGAAGCCCGCCACGGTCGCGGAGACGGCGAAGCCGAGGTTGATGGCCCAGTAGTTCAGCGCGAAGGCCCGTACCCGGTCCTCCGGGCGGACGATGTCCGCCATCATCGCCTGCACCGCGGGCCGCGAGGCGTTGGAGGTCATGCCGACCAGCAGCGCCACCGCGGCGATCGCCGCCGGGTGCTCCATGAACCCGAGCAGCGCCACCGAGAGCGCGGTCGACGCCTGCGCCGCCATCAGCGTGGGACGCCGCCCCAGCCGGTCCGTGAGCACCCCGGCGACGAGCGAGGACACCACACCGCCGAGCCCGTGCAGGGCCACCACAAGTCCCACGAAGGAGGCCGAATAGCCCCGCTCCAGGGTCAGGTACAAGGTCATGAATGTGGCGACGAAGGCCCCGAGCCTGTTGACCAGCGTGCTCGTCCAGAGCCACCAGAACTCCCGGGGCAGACCCGCCACGCTCTCGCGGGCGGCCCGTCTCACACTGGCAACGGACATAAGGAATCCCCCCGGAGATGTAAGCGTCCCTCTACTCGTTCGGACCCTACGGAAACGGGCTCACCGGAGCCACTGGATTGACGGCTGCCGTCAATCGGGGGACCGTCCCACATGCCGTACACACCGCGCGCGAGGGGACGGGTGTGTCCATTAGGCTCGTACGCATGGCCGACGCACCGTACAAGCTGATCCTCCTCCGCCACGGCGAGAGCGAATGGAACGCGAAGAACCTGTTCACCGGCTGGGTGGACGTCAATCTCAACGAGAAGGGCGAGAAGGAGGCGATCCGCGGCGGTGAGCTGCTCAAGGACGCCGGTCTGCTCCCCGATGTCGTGCACACCTCGCTCCAGAAGCGCGCGATCCGCACCGCGCAGATGGCGCTGGAGGCCGCCGACCGCCACTGGATCCCGGTCCACCGCTCCTGGCGCCTGAACGAGCGCCACTACGGCGCCCTCCAGGGCAAGGACAAGGCCCAGACCCTCGCCGAGTTCGGCGAGGAGCAGTTCATGCTGTGGCGCCGCTCGTACGACACCCCGCCGCCGGCGCTCGAAGACGGTACGGAGTTCTCGCAGTCCGAGGACCCCCGCTACGCCTCCATCCCGCCGGAGCTGCGCCCGCGTACCGAGTGCCTCAAGGACGTCGTCGTCCGCATGCTCCCGTACTGGTACGACTCGATCGTCCCGGACCTGCTGGACGGCCACACCGTCCTGGTCGCCGCGCACGGCAACTCCCTGCGCGCGCTGGTCAAGCACCTCGACGGGGTCTCCGACGCCGACATCGCGGGCCTGAACATCCCGACCGGCATCCCGCTCTCCTACGAGCTGGACGCCGACTTCAAGCCCCTCAACCCGGGCGGCACCTACCTCGACCCGGACGCCGCCGCGGCCGCCATCGAGGCCGTCAAGAACCAGGGCAAGAAGAAGTAGGTAAAGCGATCACGCCCCTGACCTGCGCACACGGCGCAGATCGGGGGCGTTCGTTTGCCCTGGGCCCACTGTGGGCCCTCAGCGTGGGAGACCGTCCGGCCGCAGAGCCCTGCCGAGAGCCTCGCGAGCACGGTTGCGACTGCTGGGCATGAGGTGCGCGTACACCTTCAAGGTGAGCCCCGGATCCGAGTGCCCCAGGTACTCGCTCACGGCCTTGATGCTCTCTCCCACATCCAGCAGCACGGACGCGTAGAAGTGCCTCAGCGCGTGCATGCCGTGCTCCCGCGCGGCGGCGTGCTCACGGCTCTTCGCCGCCGGGATGACGCCGACCTTGGCGAGCGCGGGCTTCCAGTGGTCCTCGTTCACCGACGTGCGCCACAGGTGCCCGCCCTGCGGGCCGGTGAAGATCAGGCGCTTCGTGACGGGCGGGCCGCCGGCGCGCATCCAGGGCAGCGTGATCTCCACGGGTGGGAAGAGCTTCATGTGCGCCTTGAGCACGTCCGCCACGGGGTCGGGCAGCGGCACGTCACGCAGCTTGCCGCCCTTCGGCGGGGCGAACACGGGCGCGCTCAGGCTCTGCTTGAGCTGGTGGACGACGTGGAGCGTGCCGTTGGCGAAGTCGAGTTCCTCCACGGACAGCCCCAGGATCTCGCCCTGCCTCAACCCGCATCCGGCGCCCACGTCCACCATGGGCTGGAACCGCTCAACGAGGGCGCCCCGAACGGCGAAGACCCGTTCCGGCTGCCAGGGGACCACACGGCGCGCGCCCATCTCCGGGAGCGCCACCGTGCGCGAGTTGCAGGGGTTCCGGGGCAGGCAGCCGTCCTCGACGGCCGCGCTGAGGACGGCACGGACGTTGGAGAAGATGACGCGGGCGTACGAGCCGGACATCCCGGAGGCTTCGAGCTGCGTCACGAACTCGCGGATGTGGCTGGGCTGGAACGAACCCAGCGGCCGGTCCCCGATGCGCGGGAAGGCGTGCAGCTTGAGCTGAGACGTCATCGACGCTCGGGTGTTCGGGTCGCCGCTCTGGCTCGCCAACCACTTCTCCGCGAACTCCTTGAAGGACGTCCGGGCCGCGTTCGGGTCGATGTACTGGCCGCGCGCGACGTCCGCGCTGATGGTGCTGAGCCACTGCTCGGCGAGACGCTTATGGCCGTCCTCGAAGGACTTGGACTTCCGCTTGCCGTCGGGCGCGAAGTAGCGCGCCCTGTAGCGCATGCCGGTGCCGTGGCGTTCGGTCTTGACTCGGGTGGTCTTGCCGTTGTCGTCGGTCTCGGTCCTGAACCAACGGTCCTGGATGCTGCCTGCCATGTCGGGGGGTTCCTTCGAGTAGGTGGGTGACTCTTCGGTCGCGAATGGCGCTCAGGGCGGTCGAGACAGGGGGCTCGGGTGGCTTCCTGAGGGGTGTTCGAGGGGTGCGGGATACGCGCCTCCCTGCCTCCCTGAGGGCGCGTCTGCGCAGCTCAGGTGGAGGGAGGCGTGCCAGGGAGGCGGTCAGGGAGTTCTCCCTGCCTCCCTGGGCGCTTCCCTCGGTTTTGCGGTGTGGGGCGGGACCCCTTTACCGGCACTACCGGGCTGGTCAGCGGCCGCTACCGCCCCCGCTACCGGGGTAAAGGGGTGGCTCTACCCGCAGTAGCTATGTGTGGAGGACAGGTCGTCAGGCGGCGTCGCGGTCGGCCTGTTCGCGGATCCAGGCGTGGACGGCGGCGGGGTCATAGCGGATGTGCCGGCCGACGCGGAATCCGGGCGGCCCGGTGCGCTTCTTGCGCCAGCCGTAGATGGTCTCGATGGGGACGACGAGCATGGAGGCGAGGTCTTCGGGGGTCAGGTACCGGTCGGGGAGTCCGGCGCGGAGGATCGCGCGGGGGTCCTTGGCAGGGCTGTTGGCAGGCATGGGCGGGGTGACTCCTCGTGTCCGTGGCGGCGTGCTGAGGGTCGGTGCGGTCGCGGTCCTAGAGAGATGCCGTATCGCAGCGTCCGCAGCGCTCCCAGCGTCCGCAGGCCACTGTCCGTGCAGGTCGGACAGGGTTCGGAGCGTGGACGCTGGCGCGGACGCTGTGACCGTTGGCGGGGGCTAGCGTCCGCAGGGGCTGACGTGCCCGGGCCGCTGGTGCGCGGCCCGGTCCGGGGGTGATCCGGCGGTGTCAGTGCTGCTCAGGGATGGTGCGGCCTTGCCCGAGCGATGCCACCTCGGGCCAGAGAGGGTCTTGCGGGGGTGTGGGCGCTGCGGGCGGGGTGGGGTCGATGCGGGAGAGGACGAGTAGGCGGTGGCGGTGCCGGTCCTGACTGCGCTGCGTGTCGTCCACGGCCACGCCGATCGACCTCAGGAGCGGGGCGAGCCGTTTGATGCGTCCGCTGGCTCGGGTGGCGTCCTTGGGCCAGCCCTGGGGCCGGAACCCTCCCGGGGCCGAGAGCTGTTCAAGGAGTTGGGCGGCGGTCCCGCTCCAGGTCCCGCACTCCTCCACGAGGGTGGCCACGGCCGCGCCGAAGGGGTCGCCTTCGAGCGCGTCCCCGGCGACGTTCGCTGAGGTGGCCAAGTAGGAATCCAGGGTGTGCCACTCCTGGACCTGGTCGACGGCCGCGAGGACCCGGGCGAAGTCCGCCATGCGGGGCATGGACTCCAACTTGATGCCGGGCAGGACCGCGAGGACGGCCGCCAGGAGGTCGAACAGGGCGCCCAGGACGGCGGGCCGTACTGCGGCGAACGCGGCGTCCAGCTCTTCCTCGGTGCGGCGCCGATCCTCCTCGATGAGCTGCAAGTCGAGCATGAGGAGCCGCTCGGCGAGGTCCCCGGCCAGAGCCCCGGCGTCGATGGTGGTCATGGCGAGGACCCGCCGGAAGGAGAGCACGACCACGTCGTCGTCGGTGTAGAGGGCGCGGTCCACGATCCCGTCGCCGGTCACGGCCTTGCACAGGGTGTCGGACAGCCAGGGCGGGATCGTGCTGATGTTGTCCAGGCACAGGGCCCAGGAGTTGAAGGCCTGAGCCGACCAGGCCTTGATATCCCGGGGCTGGCTCCGCTTGCTGGCGGGGGAGGGGTCGATGAGGTTGACGACCATCTGCGCGGTCTTCGACTTCCCCGTGCCCTGCTCGCCCTTGAAGGTGAGGATCGGGTGGGGGATGTGCGGGATCCAGGCGGCGATGAGCCAGCCGACGAGCTGGTGGAAGGTGGGCGCGTCCATGTTCAGCAGGGTGTGGAGCTTGGCCAGGCCGTCGCCGTCCAGGACCGGGGCGGGCATGGGCGCCATGGCGCCGGAGCGGCGGAACAGGATCGGGGAGCGGTCCACGATGTGCCAGCCGCCGGCCGACACGGTCACCGCCCGTCCATCCGCGCTGCCGAGGTCGACCACGATGCCGTTCGGGCCGCCCCCCACCCGCAGGTCGACGGGCACCGGATCGTCGGTCTCGGCGACGCCTTCCAACACGGTCATGGCGTCGGCGAGGGCGGACTGTGAGGCGACGTCTCCGTCGTAGGTGTCGGCGTACTTGCGGGCGAGACGCTGGCGAAGTCCGGCCCGGCCGCGCAGGGGGAGCGCGATGTTCGGCCCGTCGATCGCGACCGCGTACGGGCGGCCGTCGGTCGAGGTGACGAACGTGTACCCCTCGCGGGCCAGAGCGACGAGCCTGGACGCCGCAGAGGGCTTCTTCCCCTCGCCGGTCGCAGCATCGGCCGGGGTCGATCGACTGGCCTTCTGCGGGCCGGTCGGGGGCTGCAGATCGGTGGTCTTGGCATGGCCGTTCACGATGTTCACGGCAGTGTTCACGCCGACTCCCTTCGCGGTGTGTGGGCAGATCCGTGGCGGTCGGAGCACAGCCGGGTGCGGGCCGACCGATCGGCCCGCGACCTGGGGTGGACGGCCGTGCGCGGGTGCTCGTGAACACGGTGAACGCCCTGGTGAACACCCGACCGTCCACCCGACTCGACGGCCGTCCGGTCGGCCGACTGCCGGACCTGAGCCAGCCGGGCCAGGAGCCGGAGAAGGTCCGGCGTGAACACCTCAGTCGAGCGGTGGACATCGACCCGATCCACCAGATTTCCACCCGACTCGATCAGCGGACTCTCCCCACCCGGCGGGGTCGACCGGTCGAGGGGGGAAGTCGGGTGGACGGTCGGTGCATCCACCCCATCCACCGCCCCGATCAGCAGCAGCGCGATCAGCAGGGGGAGGCGGTCGGCCTTGGCGTGGTTGCAGGGCGGGCAGGCCAGCACGAGGTGGGCGGCCGACCATGTGCGGAACAGGCGGATGGGCACGACGTGGTCGAGGGTGGCGTTCCTCAGGTCCGTGAACTGGGCGTGGCAGTAGGTGCAGTGGGCCCCGTCGCGAACGGCGAGCTGGTACTTCCTCGCTCGCCGCCGTCGTGCGCTCAGTTGGTGGATCCTCACGCCGTGGCCCCCATCGCGGGGTCGATGAAGTCCATGACCGTGCGGAGCACGGAGGACAGGGCACCCAGATGCAGGGCCATCTCCGTCGGGCTGGCCGAGCCGAGGTCCAGCGCCTCGACCCGCCGGAGCGCGTCCTGCGCGGAGGCCAGGACACGGGGCTGCATGGTGACCGGCTCCGGAGCCGGTTCCTGCGGGCGCATGGCGGGCCACAGCTCCCAGGGCGTGGTGCCCAGGACCCGGGCCACGGCGTGCGCGTGGCGGGCGTAGGGGCGCCGTCCCGGCTCGTTGACCCACCGCTCCACCGTCTTGGGGTCGACGGCCAGGCGGTCGGCGATCTCCTCGTAGGTGAGGCCGGAGGCGATGACCGCGTCGTACAGGCGGGCGTTGCCGCGCTTGGCGGCCGGAGCGGACTCGGCGAAGGCCCGACGCTCGGGCATCAGGGCGGTCATGCCGTCACCCCGAAGACCCGCGTCACAGCCGCGGCGAGGCAGGCCACGAACTCGAAGTCGGCGACCGTCCCGCTGCAGCCGTCCAGGATGGCCATGGCCCTTCCGGCGCTGTGCTCGATGGTGCGGTGGTCGGACACGAGGAGAGCGAACTGGAGGGTCTCGCGCATGAAGGCGTCGTCGTCCAGGTCGGCGTAGGTGATGTCCAGGCCGCCCGTCTGGGTCAGCAGACCCAGGATCTCCGCGAAGGACACACAGGCCGTGAGCTGGACCGGGACCCGCACGTCCTCCGTCGGGTGCGGAGACCCGAACAGATCGGTACGGGCCGGAGCCGGGGAGTCGGAAACACGCTGCGTCGGGATCGTTCCGTGCATGATGGATGTACCCCTTCGAGGGTCGGGGAGCGGCGATCTGCTTGGCGGTAGGGAGCCGCTCCCTGCTTAGCCCTAGGCCTCTGGCCAGGGTTTTTCGTCAAACAGCACCCCATGACAGGGCCCTGCGGCCTCCGATCGGATCGATCGGTGGGCACATCCCTAAGGTTCCCTAGGGCACCCTAGGGTGTCAAGCGGTACGCTAGGGAAGTAACCCATTGAGACAAGGGAGTTGACGGGATGCCGGATCACGCCGACAACCGGGCGCCGTACGCGCAGATCGCGGCCCACTACACGGAACTGATCGCATCCGGGCAGCTCCAGCCGGGCGAACTGCTGCCGAGTATCAAGAACCTCGCGCAGGAGTGGAGCGTCAGTACGGCGACCGCCGAGAAGGCGCTGAGGAAGCTGCGCACCGACGGGCTCGTCAGGGGCATCCACGGAATCGGAACAGAGGTCCTGGACCGTCCCGCGCCGATGTCCTCAGGGTCTCAGCGTCAGGACCGGGGACGCCACAGCGGGTCGAGCTGGGGGGCCGGAGAACGGTCTGACTCTCACCAGGCGTCCGTGGTGTCGGCGCCGGCGGACGTCGCCCAGGCGCTGGACATCAAGCCAGGCTCCGAGGTGATCCGGCGGCGCCGTGTCTATCGCGACCGGCACGGCATCGTCGCGCACTCGACGTCGTGGATCCCTGCTCAGTTCGGGAAAGCGATTCCGCAGCTCGCGAAGAGCGAGCGTCTGAACGGCGCAACGTCGCTCCAGCTCATCGCGCAGATCAGCGGCAAGCCGATCACCCATCGGATCGACACCGTGGCCGCGCGGCTGCTGACGGCGGAGGACGCGGAACTCTTGGAGCTGGACAGCGCGAAGCCCCCACGTGAGCCGGTCGTCGTGATGATGGCGAAGTTCATCAACAGCGCGGGCGACGTCGTGGAGTACGGCGTCGACCTCGGAAGCCCGGGTCGGACGTGGCAGACGGAATCGGAAGTCACCCAATGACGGCCGCCAGCGGTGCCGTCCGGCCGTTCTGCGTGCTGATGGCTGGACTGCCCGGCTCAGGGAAGACCACCCTGTCCCGCGCGCTGACGGACCGCGGCTTCGTCAGGCTCTGCCCTGATGAGGAGATGTTCCGTCGGCACGGCGTGTACGGCGTGGACTTCCCCCGAGGCACCTTTCCGACTCTTGAGCGCCCGATCCTCGAAGAGATCTCGGTAGAGCTTCAGGCACACCTCCGCGCCGGGGACAACGTGGTGGTCGACCACGGCTTCTGGACCCCGGAGGATCGCGCGCGGTGGCACGGTGCTGCGACGGACGCCGGCGCCGCCTCGGTGCTGGTGTACCTGGAGGCAAGTCACGAGGAGCTCTGGGACCGCGTGAGCAAGCGGAACGCGCGGCACGAAGCGGATCCGAACTCGATCTACTTCTCCGAGAGCGACCTGACCCGCTACAGAGCGCGGTTCGTGCCACCCCAGCAAGGCGAGCCCCACCTCGTCTACCGAGGGGACCCGGACCCCTTGTTGAAGGCGCTGGAAGAGGCTGCGCAGGGCGACCTCGCCAACTTCCGGGCCTTGGGGCCGGAGAGCCCTGGCCTCCTGCCCGGCTAGCGAGCGGTGGTGACCCCCGAAGCCCCGGTTTCCTGTCGGATGCCGGGGTTTCGTGTATCCCCTGCTAGTCGCTAGATCGCAGGTCAGAGACCCTGCAAGTTGCTAGGACTGGTGCTAGACCTAGCGACCCCTGTTGCTAGACCTAGCGCCCGTTTCTGGTCCCCTGCGAGTTGAAGAAGGTGCTAGAAGGAGCGGCCTGCGGCCGCCGACGCCCGGGCAGCTCGCTGCGCTCGCGCTCGCCCCCAATGACGTCCCTACGGCTGCGTCGCGGCCGAGCACTCATCAGGCTAAGAGCTGCTGAACTATGTTCCAGCTCATCCGGAGTGCCTGGGGAAGATGCCACCGTCCCGGGCTTCCGGAACAAGCAAGAGGAGCACCCGGCGCGGCGTGCTCCTCTTGCTTG